>CBFGVM010000231.1:0-6600 GCA_965652015.1 uncultured Alphaproteobacteria bacterium | reverse complement strand
TGGTATCGAAGATGTCGACGATCGCGAACTTCCCGATCGTCAGCACCAGGCGGTTCTCCGTGCGCGTCCCCGCGAACTGGCTGAGATCGGGGTCGACCTTCTCAACTTCGCCGCCGAGATTGACAGTCTGCCGGAAGAATATGCGCTGCATGCGCGCGTAAGGGTAGGATGACCCGAGCTTGTAGGACAAGCCGCTCGGAAATCCGGCGACGCCGTGTGTGTCCGCGAAACCGAAACCTTGATCGATCTCCGGGGTGATCCACACCTCGGCGCCCTGCCAGAACCGTATGCCGGCATAGAGCGTCGCGTCGAAGGTTTCGCGGCCGAGCCCGCTGCCGGGCAGGCTGAAGGGGCCCGCATAGGGCGATCGGATCGCCGGGTAGCCTTGCCACGCGAACGTGGTTTGACCGTGAAAGTTGACGAGGTCCGTCGCCGGCGTAGGCAGTCCCGTCGAGCCGCCATTTGCGTTCGTGCCGCCGCCGCCGAAGCGATAGTTCAGCGATGCGCGCGCCTGCTGATGGGACAAATCGGATGTGAATTGCAGCCCTGCGCTCGGGAACATCACGCTGCTGTTGCCGTATTTCGTGTACAGGTACTCGAAATTCACCGTCCAGTTCGGCGCGAATGCGTACTCGACGCCGAGCCCCGCCGCCCAACCCAGTCGCCACAGGAATGGGGAATCGGTCGTGCCGTCGGCCAGTTGCGTCAGCGTCAGTTGGTTGTAGGTCCAGGCGAAGCCGCCGGTCGCATAGAAAAGCCAGTTGCCGGGAGCGTAACCGACGCGGCCGCGCACAGTGCCGGAGTACAGCACCGACTCGGTATAGCTCGCCAAGCCGGTCGCCGGGCTGGAGAAGATCGACATGCCGCCGGTGGAGATGCCGTCGAGATTTGGAAAGCCCGGAAACGAGGCATCGACCTGGGCGCCGAGCACGACGCGGTTCGGCAGCATGTAGTCGTAGCCGATTTGCAGTCCCCCGAAGTAGCTTCCGTTCCCGGTGAAGATATCGGAGGACTGGTCGAAATCGAGCGAGCTGGAGAGATCGGGTGGCGCGCTCCAGTTCGAATGCCCCCAGGCATAGCCGAGATGAGCGCCCACATAGAGGCCGGTCCAGTCATACGCTTGGACGATGGGGGGTTGCCACGGCGCCTTCAGCGCCATTTCCGCCGCCATGGCAGGAGCAGCAGCCACAAACGCGGCGACCCATGTCAGAGGAGCCAACTTCGTGATGGCCCCGAGACCGGCGACCGTTGCGCAGTCCTGGCCTGTCGCCGCCACCGTCGCCCAAGCGAACGCGATGACAAAGCGTTTTCTCTGGCGCCTGGGCATGGCCGCTCTACCGCTGTGAAGTGGCTCCATTTGAGCGCACTATGCGGCGCATTTTTGCAATTGCAATTCATTCGCAATGTGTAATCGTAAGTTAATTGTGAGTGTGGAGAGCCAGCAACACCCGCCGTGAGCGCCCCCGCGACCAATTTCGAATTCCTTGCCGCCCAGATGGGCGACCCATGCACGAACTGGAGTTTAGGAACATTCGGGGCGATCGCCGAGTTCGCGCGCGACGCGGATGAGCCGCTGACCCTGTCGCGCAGCGACGCTGTCCTTGCCGTCGTGACCGGTCGCGGAGGTATTCGCATCGAACCTCCCAAAGGGATGCGTCTCTTCGCTTCCGAAAGTACCACGCGTGACAGTTGGAACCATCGCATTGCCTTGTGCCTCCCGCAGCGCCAATGCGCCATGAGCCGACGAACGGCGCTCACCCAGCTAGGACCGGACAAGGAGGCGCTGCGTGAACAGGATCGCGATGCCGCGCTGTTCGATCTTGGCCTTGGCACATTGCAAGTCGATGTCTGCATCCGTGTAGCGGACGTCCATGTGGCAGCAGAACTGCGGACACATGCCGGACGAGCTCTATTCGACCCAAGCAATCCGCGATGAGTGTGATCCTCGCCGCGAACCCGCACCGTGTATTCGTGAGCCGCCTGGGGCGGATCGAGGTGTATCAGCCGATCCCGACCGCCGACGGCAAGAGTCCGACGGGACCTCACACGCACATCCTTCCAAAGCTGCTGCATCACCGGCGGACACATGCGGCCACGGAGCTGGTCCCGGAGGGCTGGATTCCGTGCGGACATCTCTATCCCGCACATCCTGCAAAGGACGGGTTGGGACGTCTGCGGCCATTCGACTCTGCGCGTCACCTTGCGTTTCAGAAGATGTTGCAGGATTTCGGAGATTCCAAATTCTACGCCCTCAAACAGCGAGTGATTGCGGCAGTCGCCGCGGGAGAAGATCCATCGGTCATCGCAATCACAGGTGATCGCATGGCACTGACGAGCATCCGCGTGGCGCTCCGGCAGCTCAAGGCCGCCGGCCACATGTCGCCATCACTCATGACGTGGCTCTCGGCCTACGAGCGTCCCGATCAAATCGATATGGAAGAACAAATTCTTGAGGAGGATTGATCGCGCTGGGCGTGGGGCGCTGCTTGCCCTGATTCAAACAGCGAATGTTTGCGAGTCGCTGCGGGAGAAGACAGTCGTCGAGGACTGTGGCCGATCGAGCACAGCGAGACAATCCTTTGCCTCACACCTGACGTAGACATTGACGCTATCACCGCCGCTCGACAGGATGATCGGCGGTGGTTTCCCGCAAGGGGATCAAAAGGGAACGCGGTGCGTGCACTCCAGCACAATGCCGCGGCTGCCCCCGCAACTGTAAGCGGCGAGCCAGCGACCTCATTGCCACTGGGAGCTTGCGTGTTCCTGGGAAGGCGGTCGACGGCGATGACCCGTGAGCCAGGAGACCTGCCACCGCAGGAAGTCACGCGCGGGCGCAGCAGGCGGGGTGTCCTGATGTGGCCGGACCGGTCGCACCGAGCCGCTCAGCGGTAGGGGCGAAACGGCGGCAGTTCGCGGTGACGAAGCGTTGCCGCGGGTGCTCTCGTGTCCGTTCCTCCCGATCATGACACGGCTCGATCCGAGCCAGCCATTGCGTTGACGCCGACGCGAGCCGGCGCGGCGCAGAACATCGATCCGATCGAACTCTACGCCGCGGCCGTCGACGTCTCCGACTACATCGCGCGAGTTGCACCCCTCGTCCGTCAGAGCGTGGGCCGCATCGGCGACCTGCTCGATGTCGGGGCCGGCGGCGGCCAGCTTGGACGAGCGTTGCGTGCGCCGAATTCTCGATGGACCGCGATCGAGCCGGCATCGAACATGCGTGCTCGGCTCTTACAGTTGCAACATCCCCCGTGCGTCATCGCCGAGAGCTGGGAGGCGGCCGACATTGCGTCCGGCGCGCACGATACGGTTCTCGCTGCCAACATCGCTGCGCCGCTCCAGGAACCGAATACGTTCCTCCGGCGGTGCCGCGCCTGGGCACGGCGCAACGTGGTTTGGGTCGTACCGGCGCAACACGGGCCGCATGGGATGTGCTTCGCCGGCTGCCTTCCTGCGGCGTGGCATGGGGAGGACGAAACGCCCGGCGTTGACATCGTGCTCCGCGGGCTTGCGCCGTCCGCGCAACCACATTCGATCGCGTTCGCGGAGTGGACATTCTCGGGCCTCGTCGCGGACATCGAAGCGCTCGCGAACTATCTCGCCGACCGGTTGCGATGGCCACAGAGCCGTCGCCCGGAAATGATTGCGCACCTTGCCCGCCAAGCGAAACGCGATCCGCGCGGCTACCGGCTCGATATTCCGAGAAAATCCGCCGTTCTTGTCTGGAAGCAAGCCGAGGGGAGCGTCCCATGACTTCGCTGAGCAAATTCTCTTTGCGTTCGGTCGAGATTGGTGCCGCGCTCTTTGCAGTGGCGGCGTGGCTTTCGCCAGCAGCCGCGCAGGTCAATTTGGATGAAGTGGTTGTCACCCCGGGCGGACGCCCGGAGCCGCGCAAGCGGGTGACCGGCACGGTCCAAGTCATCGGCGGACGCGATATCGTCGCCGCGGACTCGCCGGTCGCGGGCCCAGGCGCGCCCGGAAGCCCGGGACAGGGCGGTCGTGTGGTCGGCCCGGTCCAAATCATCGAACGCTCCGAAATCGAGCGCTCGACCGCGAAATCCGTCGCCGACCTGCTCGCGCAGAACGCCGTCGGCTTTCTCAGCGAATGGACGGTTGGTCAGACCTCGATCAACATCCGCGGCGGCGCCACGGATGGCCAAGGGCGTGACTTCAAGAGCCAAGTGCTCGTGCTGATCAACGGCCACCGTGCCGGGACTGCCAACGTCTCCAAGCTGTCGCTCGCCGACATCGATCGGATCGAAATCATCCGCGGACCCTCTTCGGTCATCTACGGCAGCCAGAACATCGGCGGCGTGATCAACATCATCATGAAGACCGGGCTGACGGCGCCTGGCTCGTTCGTCGAAGTCAACGGCGGCTCGTGGGGGCTCCATCAAGGCAAGGCGCAGAACGGCGGCGTTCGCAATGGCGTCGACTGGTACGGCGGCGTCTATGCCGGACGACGCGACGATTTTCACATCAGCGGCGGCGACCGCGAGGGGAATACCGCGTGGCGACGCCAATCGGCATCGTCCTCGCTCGGCTATCAGGTGAACGAGAACAGCCGCTTCGATTTCAACATCCGCACGGACGGGGTCTACGATACCGGCTTTCGCGGCTCCAGCGCGAACCTATTCGCGGCGGATAATCGCTTCAATCGCTCCTTCGATCTCAGCTACAGCGGCTATGTTCCCGGCGGGCCCTTCAGCTGGTTCTTCCAGATCTACGGCGTGAACGATGTCGACGATTTGAACAATCCGTCGCCGTTGAGCGCGGCCATCACCCCGCGCACGTCGCTCGACCGCAACAAACGCAATCTCGATATCGTCGGTACGCGTCTGCAACCCCGCGTGCAATTGTGGAACAGCAACGAGCTGCTGCTCGGCTGGGACGCGGAACGCAACTGGCTGCGCTCGGAACGCTTCCGCCTTGGTCTTAACAATGCAGCGGTGCCGCAACTCGCGCCCACCGACAACGACCAAACGGAAAACGTCGATGCTTTCTACTTCGAAGACGTACAGACCTTTCTCAACGACCGGCTGACCTTGCGCGGCGGGGTGCGCCGGACCTTCGGCACCACGAATCTGGACCCGACCCCAAACGCGCCGACGCTGATTCCGGGCGGCAGCAAATATAAGGCGACCACCTACGCCGCCGGCACCGCGTTCCAACTCCTGGATTGGTTGACTCTGCGGGCCGGCGCCTCATCGGGCTTTCGCGCCCCGACCGCCACCGAGCTCGGCGCCAATTTCATCACCGCCTTCACCGGCAACGTCACCTTCGGCAATCCCGGCCTACAACCGGAGACGAGCAAGCAAATCGAAGCCGGAGCAACCGTCCTGTGGAACGGCATGCAGCTCGACGCTGCCCTGTTCCAGAACAGGATCATCGATCGAATCACGACCGCGGTCCGTTCGTCGTCGACTGCGGTGACGATCTCCGACACGATCAACAATCCGGGCGAGATCGTGCTGCAAGGCCTCGAGCTGCAGGCGCAGGTCGATCTGCTCAGGACGTTCGCGATTCCCGCCGGCAATTGGCGTTGGTCGGTCTTCAGCAACTCTTTCTACAATTTTCACATGGTCGACCAAGGCGCACCACCGGCCGCGGGCAGCACCCGGCCGGTGCGGGTCTATGAGTACGAGGCCATGATCGGAACGCGCTTCGGCGAGCGCGGAAGCGGTCAACCGTGGCGCGATTGGAACCTGGAGGTCCGCGGGCTCCTGCGCGGGCCCATGTGGTACAACACCGAGGAAAGATTGCTTATCCCGGGTCAGATGGTGAACGTGACCGTTTTCCGCAAGAATCCGTTCTGGGTATGGTACACCCGCTACGAGGTCGACATCATCCGAGGACTCACCCTGTTCGCCGCGGTCAACAATATCTTCGACATCAACCAGCATCCGATCTTCATCGCCCTCGACCAGACTCCTTGCATTGCAAATCCCATCTTCCAGAACGGGGCATGCGGCAATTCGATGCCGGGACGCGAGTTCATCGTCGGACTGCAAGGACGCTGGTGATGCAAACCTCGTGCGGTCTCGTCATTTTGACCGCTGCGTGCGCCTTGAGCCTGAGCCCTATAGCGGCGGCGGAGCCCATCACCGTTCGCGACGCCTTTGATCGTGCCGTGACGCTGCCGGCGCCCCCGCAGCGGATCGTGACGATCTTCGCTTCCAATACGGAAATGGTCGCAGCGCTCGGGCTTGCCGATCGCATCGTCGGCATCGAGGCTTATACGCGCTATCCGCCGGAGATATTGGACAGGCCGCTGGTCGGCGGCCGGCTCGGCTTCTCAGTCGACGCAGTGGCGAAGCTGCGCCCCGATCTCGTCGTCATCACACCGGCCCGGCAGGCCGCCCATCAGCTCGTCGATCCTATGGGGCGACTCGGTATTCCGACCATCGTTCTCATGCAGCGGAGCGTGACGGAAATCCTTGCCAATATCCGCCTGTTGGGACGAGTGGCCGGCGTGTCGGATCGGGGCGAGCAGCTCGCGCGATCGCTCGAGGACCGTCTTGCCAGCACCATGCAACGCGTCAAGGGCCGCACGCCGCCGCGCGTCGTCATGATCACGGGGCGCCTGGGAAATGGTCTCCT
>CBFGVM010000230.1:0-6609 GCA_965652015.1 uncultured Alphaproteobacteria bacterium | reverse complement strand
TTCAGTTCTTTCCCGCCGTCGGTCCTGATCAGAAGCCGGCCGACCAGTATTGGCGCGAGGCGCTCGAGCTCACGCAACTCGCCGAGCAGCTGGGCTTCACCAATGTACGCACGGTCGAGCACTATTTTCTGTCTTACGGCGGCTACAGTCCCGATCCGCTGATCTTCCTGAGCGCCGCCGCGGCGCTCACGCGCTCCATGCGGCTGATCACCGGCGCGGTGTTGCCGGTGTTCAACAACCCGCTCAAGCTCGCGGGGCAGATCGGGATGGTGGACGCGATTTCCGGCGGCCGTCTCGAGGTCGGATTTGCCCGCGCCTTCTTGCCGCACGAATTTGCCCGCTTCGGCATCTCGATGGACGAGAGCCGCGCCCGCTTCGAGGAGGGACTGGAACAGGTCCGCCGCTTGCTCGAGGAGGAAAAGGTCACCGCACAAGGCCGATTCCACAGTTTCGAAAACGCCACCTCGCTGCCGCGTCCGACGCAGAAGCCGAGGCCGCCATTCTGGATCGCGGCGCTCTCGACCCGGGAGACGTTCGAGACTGCGGGCACGCTCGGCCATTACCTCATGGGGATCCCGCTCGGGGGAGCGGCCATGGTGGGCCTGCTCCAATCCTATCGCGACGCCTGGACGGCGGCGGGGCATGCCGGCCGCGGCAAGGTGATGCTGGCCTTCCACATGTATTGTGCGCAGACCGCGGCCGAGGCCGCCGCCGTCGCGCGCGAGCCGCTCAATCAATATCTCAAATCGATCGTCGACGCGGCCTCGGGCTGGATGTCCGGCGTATCCTCGCGCGATTACCCCAACTATCAGAAAATGATTGAAGGCCTGTCGCGCGAGACCTTCGAGTCGCAGGTCGACAAGGGCTTGGCTTGGATCGGAACGCCGGAGGAGATTCGCCGCGCGATCGACGATTATCACCGCAGCATCGGCGGCTTCGAATCTGCCTCGCTACAGGTCAACTTCGGCATGATCGGGCGCGCCGAGGCCGAGGCGTCGATGCGGCTGTTCGCGCGCGAGGTGATGCCATACTTCGCGCACGCCTGAGCGGAGAAAAGAATTAGCGAGTTCCCTACGCACGTAGAAAAGTCATTCACGACGGCCGATGCGATCAGCCCTGCCCTGTTAAGAGGAACCGTGCGGACCAAACTTCGTTGTACAGAGGACGCACGGGGGAACATTTTGGTGTTCCCGTGGCAAGCAGGGACAAAGAAAAGGAACAGGACCGGGACGAACGGTGGTCCAAATTGGACCCCAAGCCCGTATCCGCCCTTTTCGAGGAAAGCGGCGAGGTCGCCGCCGTCGATTTCCGGCAGTTTGGAAAGCGCGCGGGTGAGATCATCGCACAAGCAACGCGCCTGCCGCACCGCAAGCCGCATTAGGTTTTTGGCCGCCTGCACCTTCTAACCAGCTTGACATTTCCACCCTGAGTTCGGCACCGAGTATCTGCGCCTCGGTTCCATCAATGACGATCCGCATCGGCACCTCCGAACGCGACGGCACGTTCTACAGCCAGGGCCGCGCGCTCAAGGTGTTGTTCGAACGGCACCCCGCATTGGCGCCGGTCGCGGTGCTGGAGTCGCACGCCGCCAGCACGGAAAATGCCAATCGACTGCACGGCGGCGAGATCGAGTTCGGCTTCATGGCCTCGAACTGGATTGGCCGCGCCAAAAACGGTGAAGCTCCGTTCGAGCGCCCGATCGATCTCGCTATGGCCGCGCCCATGAATGCGGGCCCGCTGTTCTTCATCGTGCGGGCAGAGTCGCCGATCCGGTCGTTTTCCGATCTGCGCGGGCGGCGCATTGCGGTCGGGCTGCGGACGAGCGGCATGGTGCAACATGCCCACGGCCTGTTCGGCGCGCTGGGCATGAGCTTTTCCGACTTCACGCCGGTCTATCTCGATTTCGCCGCCGGTGCCGACGCTCTGGCCGCCGGCGACGTCGATGCTCAGTTCCAATGTCCCATCCCCAACCCGGTCATGACCGAGCTGGCGCAACGCGTTGTGCTACGCGTGCTGCCGTATCGCCCGGGCGAGCTCGAAGCGGTGATTAACGCCGTGCCGTATTATGGCCGGACCGTGCTGCGCCCCGGCGCGATCCGCGGCCTCGACGCCGACCTGCCGCAGATCGCGGTGCTCAATGTGCTTGTCACGCATCGCCGCGTGGCTGAAGCGATCGTGCACGAGGCGGTAGCGGCGATCGCAACAAGCTGCGACGAGCTCGGCCGGCTCAATGCGTTGTTCACCAATATGCAGGAGCTGTTTGAGCCGCTGCGGTCGCACGGTCCCAAGGCGCTCGAATTCGGCGGCGTGGCGCTTCATCCCGGCGCGCTCGCCGCGTATCGCGAGGTCGGCTTGGTGACCTGAACGGCGGCTCCCTCATCCGAGGGCAGCTAATTTCCTGTAAACAACAGGCGCGGTGCACGATTGTTCAATCTTTACAGCGCCTTGATTGCGGCTCGTTCGCTCAATAACAGGACAATAACGGGACGATAACAGGGGCAATAACAGGCCGTCTGGTAAGCGACCCGCAATGACTCCGGCGCTCATTCCCGTGGAAGCGGAATCCCATAGGCCGCAGTCCGCGGCTCTGGATCCCCGCTTCCGCGGGAACGAGCGGAGGGTCCTCGTCAGCTTCCTGCCGACAGGGTCATGAATGCGGCGACGAAAAAAGCCCGCGGCGGCTAGCCCGGGCTTCTCGCGCAGTTCCGGTGAATAAAGAATTTGTGAAAGATTCTGTTACGCGGAGTCAAGCATTTTGTCGCTTGCGTGCGCACGAAAGCTTGTCCGCCTGTAAACAACAGGAGAAAAACAGGGACCGTGTGTCCGCGATGCGGTCCAGCATCCGGGACACGCGCTGTTATTGCGGCTCGATGCCGGCCTCCTTGATCACTTTGCTCCACAAGGCGGTTTCCTCGGCAAAGAAGCGGGTGGTCTCGGCGGGCGCGGTGGCGCCGGCCTCGAGCGAAATCTTACGCAGCATCTCGGCGACGTCCTTGCTCCCGAGAATTTCGACCACATCGCGGTTGATCTTTTCGGCCAAAGCGACGGGAGTGGCCGGCGGCGCGACCAATCCGAACCAGGTGATCGATCTGAAATCGGGCAGCCCCGCTTCGGAAATGGTGGGAATTTCCGGCACGGCCGCGGCGCGTTTGAGATCGGCGACGCCCAAGAGCTTGACCTTGTTGTCGCGATAGAGCGGCACCGAGGTTGCAAGCGTATCGAAGAACATGTCGACGTGACCGGCGACGACGTCGGTGAGGGCGGGCTGCGCGCCGCGATAGGGCACGTGCACCATCTTGATGCCGGCGCGCGCTTCGAGCTGCGCGGCCGACAGATGCGCGGTCGAGCCCACCCCCTGCGAGGCATAGGAGAGCTTGCCGGGATTGGCTTTGCCGTAGTCGATGAGCTGCTTCAACGTAGTTGCCGGAAGATCTTTGCGAACGACGAGGATGTTGGGAATTTTCGCCAGCATCGTGATCGGAACGAACTTGGTCGGCTCGTAGCCGGGATCGCGATACAGCAGATGATTGAACGAGAGCGGGGAGGGCGGCGCGATCATCAAGGTGTAGCCGTCGGGCGCCGCGCGCGCGACGCTCAGCGCGCCGATATTCATCGCGCCGCCGGGGATGTTTTCCACGATCGCCGTTTTGCCCCACTTCTGGGTCAGCTGGTCCGCTACGATGCGCGCGAGCGTGTCGGTGGTCGAGCCTGGCTGCGAAGGAATCACGATCTTGACCGTTCGCGACGGATAGGGCTCCTGGCCAAGACTTGGCGGCGCCCAAAGCGCGATGCTCGCCGCGGCCATCAGTCCGATCAAACCGGCAAAGCGGGACATCGACTCCTCCACCTCATTCTCCCGGCGTCGCTTCATAGTACCCGTGCACGGCTACTGCGCAAAAGCGCGACCTGGTATACGTAGAGGGGAGCGGAGCAAGTCATGGCTTATACGCTTGATGAATTCTGCGCGGATAGCCGCGCGATCCTCAAAACAGCGCCATTGTCCGATGCACTGGAGCAGATCGCGGATCGGCTCGGGCGGCTTCTGTCCAATCCCGCCTTCGTCGCTGCAACCTTCAGCGACGATATGTCGCCCGGCCGGCGCATCCTGCACCACGATCCCGAGACGGACTTCTACGTGCTTGCGCACGTGCAGGAAGGAGAAAAGGTCGGCAAGCCGCACAGTCACGGGTCATCGTGGGCAATCTACGGCAATGCGCGGGAACATACCGAGATGACCGAATGGCGTCGCACCAACCCCGAGAGCGAGGCGCATGCCGTGCTCCAGCCGGTGAGCAGGTATCGCTTGGGGCCGGGTCAGACCAAAGCCTACGGCCCCGGCGTGATCCATTCGACTGCCCATCCGAAGAAGGCGTGGGTGATCCGCGTCACCGGCACCGATCTCGACGTGCTGCCGCGCTATCACTTCGGCAAGCAGGACCGCCTGCTGGAGCAGGCGTGACGCACGTGTCCCGGATGCGATGCAGCGCGAGCGGCAGCGATGCGGTGCATCGCTGATCCGGGACCGCCAACGGCCCGTAACGGTCCACGCAAGTCGGGTTTAGCCGACTTGCGCGCATTTAAGCGCCGATCTCGGGTAAACCCGAGATCGGTGTCTGCAGCGCACCATTCGCTCCGCTCATGCTGCGCTGCGCCCGGGACACACGTTCAGGATAGCCGTTACTTCCTCTCGCTGATCGCGTTGTAGCGCGCGATCACGTCGCGTGACGTGGCGGCGGTGCGCGCCAGCAGCGTCAGGATCGCCGCGCCGTCGATCGCGCTCATGTCGATGCCGAGCGTCTGGGCTTCCTCGACGAAGGCCTTGTCCCGGCACATCGCCATGAATGCCGTCTGTAACGCTTCGGCGCGGTCGGGGGGAAGACCGGGCGGCGCGGCGAACGGCAACGCCATGAAGAACGGCAGTTCTGCAAACTCGATAAGCGCGCGTACGTCGCTATCGCCGGCCAGCTCCCGGCCGATCGGCATGTCCGCAAACTCCGGGTGCCGGCGGTCGCGCCCGAACGCCATGAGCGGCCGGAATGCGCCTTTGGTCCAGAGATCGCGCTGGCCCGTGCGCACCGAGCTCAAACCCACCATCTGACCGTCGAGCTCGCCGCGCTGCATGGCGAGAAACAGTGGCGCCGCGCCGGTATAGCCGCGCACGACCGACACGTTGAGGCCGAGCACCTCCTTGGCGATGACGGCGAAGATGAGGTTGCTCGAGGCCGCATTATCGGCTCCCAGCACCGCCCGCGTGGTTTTGAGGTCGGCGACGGTCTTGGCCGGGTGATTGGCGTTGACGAGCATCAGATAGGCGTCGTTTGCATAAGACGACAAGCTGCCGAGCCAGGTGAACTTTGCGGGATCGAACTGGGCGTTCGAATTGCCCTGAATGGCGAGCTGCGGCACCGCGCGCTCGAGCTTGGCGAGAACCGAGCCGTCTTTATCCGAATTGACGTAGAGGCGGTTGGCGGTGACGAGCCCGCCGCCGCCCGGGTTATTCTGCACGACGATCGTCGGGTTGCCCGGCAGAAATCGCGAGAGATGTCGCGCCACGAGCCGCGCCGAAATGTCGTTGATGCCTCCCGGCGACGTGCCCACCAGCATGGTGATGGTCCGGCCTCGGTAGAAGGACTCGACCGATTGCGCCGTCGCATGCTGCGTCGCCTGCAGCGCACAGCATAGACCGGAGGCCAGAAGAAGGAGCGCCGTGCGGTTTGCGGACATGACGCGCTCCGGTTAAGGCAGCGTGGCGAGCAGATGGCCGAAACCGCGCCGCGGCTCACGCACGCGCAGTCGTTTCTGAATTTCCCAGACCCGTGCCGTCACCGGATGCACCACCGGCACTTGCAAGTCCTGCTCAAGCGTCTCGATGATGTCCAGCGTGCGCCAGCCGGAACCGAGCATGTAGATCGCGTCGGCGCCTTTCGCGTCGAGGAAATTGCGCTTGATGTGGGCGTAGACCTGGTGGCTCGAGAGCTCCTGCACCTTGTCGAAGGGAACGTCGATGCCCGCCATGCCGCGCACAGTGAAACCAGCCTCGCGGAAATACTTGGCGAAGATGGCGTTGAGCTTGGGCGGAAAATATGTGGCGCCGAGAATGCTCTTGGCCTTGAGGGCTTTGAGCGCGTTCACGTGGTTCTGCGCCACGCTCATGATCGGTGTCTTGTATTTCTTCTCCCAAGCTCTGACGATCTCAGCCTCGCGCTTGCGGCCCTGCACCATGAACGGCGGCGCGCCATGGGGATGAATGAGGTCGCAGCCGCACTCGGCAAGCTGCGCGATGCGCTCCTCGTAGGCCGGCATCATGGCCGCAAACTCGTCTTCGGTGCCGCGGCGAATATTCAGGAACAACGGAATGAGCCCGATGCCTTCCGGCAGCAGGCGGATGACCTCCTCGGTGACGCCGGGTCGCATGGTCGGATTGATCATGCCCACGACACCGCGCCAGCTGGAGAAAACCATCCGTTGAGCTTCCGTTCGGGCTCACGGCGAGAAGCCGCACACACAGTTGTCGTCCCCGCGAAAGCGGGGACCCATATTCCAGAGGCCTGTGGTCATGGGTCCCCAGCATAAGCGCGTTTACGCGCGTCTTCGACGCGCTATGCGCGG
>CBFGVM010000229.1:0-6633 GCA_965652015.1 uncultured Alphaproteobacteria bacterium | reverse complement strand
ACGCTTTCAGACCGTGAGTGCATATCCCGCACCGTCCTTGGCGATCGTGCCCGCGCCTGGAAACGGGAAGTGGTAGCCGCAGATCATGATCTTGTCGGCGATGACGCGATCGAGCAGCTTGCGGCGCGACGCCTCCGCTAGAGCGGCGTCCTGGTCGTACTGGCCGTGCCAGCCCGGATTGGCCACGACCAGCGCGGGCACATAGGCGGTGTCGTTGGAAACCATGAGTTGGCTCGAACCGGACGACAGGTGAAAGGCACGATGGCCCGGCGTATGTCCGGGCGCGTTCACCAAACGGATGCCGGGAGCCACTTCGGGCTCGCCTGCGACCTGGCGAATGTTCTTCCAGGTCGGGAAGACAGCCTGGATGCGACGCGCCAAGCCCTTTCTCGCCTCGGGCAGCCGGTCGATGACGGCGGGATCGGTCCAGAATTTGTATTCCACGTCCGAAATGACGAGTTCGGCATTTGGAAAGACCGGCCTGTTGGTCTCTTTTTCCATGAGGCCGAAGATGTGATCCGGATGGCAGTGGGAGATGAGGATGGTGTCGATCTTGGCGGGATCGATGCCGGCTGCCTTCATGTTGGCCATCATCTTGCCGGCGGTGGGTTGCACTTGCCCGCCCGTGCCGCTGTCGCACAGCACGGTCTTGCCGCCGTTCTTGACCACCACGACCGTGAACGGGATCGAGACGAAGTCGGCCGGCAATCCTGCCTTGACCATCGCCGCCTTGACGTCCTCGACCGAGGCATTGGCGATAAATGCGGGATCGTGCGGTTTTTCCCAGATGCCGTCGTAGAGGGCGGTGACTTCGGCGGCTCCGATCTTGTAGGTCACGAAGCCCTTGGCGGGATCCGGCGTCTTTTGCGCGAAGGCGGGCGAGACTGCGAGCCGAGCATTGAGACCGAGCGCGGCCGCCATAGCGGTGGAGACCACGAAGTCGCGACGCGACAGGTTGAGCATGGGCCATCTCCTCGAGCCAAATCGAAAGCGCGGCCGGCGCGACGCGCGCCGACGGGGCCAAGACTCGCGGTGGCGCCGGTTTATTCCCGGCTAAACTCTCGCTGGGAGCGGGAGCCGATCACATCGGCTTGAACGCGCGATCGACCTCGACGTCGATGAGCATCGGACCGCCGTTCTTCAACGCATGCGCGATGAGATCGGTGGTGTCAGACACGGTCGTGGCACGCTCGGCCGCGACGCCGAGCGAACGCGCGAGTGACACAAAATCGATCTTGGGATCGAGAAGCTCCATGCCGACATAGCTGTCGGCCTGCTCGGCGAGCCCGCGCATGGCGTGCAGGCGCTGCTTGAGGATGCGATAGGAGCTGTTGTTGAGGATCACGAAGACCGCGCCGATGCGATAGTGCGCGGCGGTCCAGAGCCCCTGACAGGTATACATCGCGCTGCCGTCACCGATAAGCCCAACCACCGGCCGATCGGGCAAGGCGAGCTTCACGCCGATCGCGGCCGGCAGTCCCCAACCGATGCCACCGCCGCGCAAGCCGAAATAGCTCTGCGGATCATCGCTGCGGATGAGCTGGCGAATGCCGGGTGCGGAGGAGAGCGCCTCCTCGATGACGACGGCGTCCTTCGGCAGCATCTGCCCGATCGCGTGCAGCAGCGCCAATGGTTGGATCGGGGTTGCCTGTGCAAGCGCGCGCGCTTTCGCGGCAAGTGCATCGCGCTCGGCACCGATTGCTTTCGTTGCCGCGGCAAGCCGCTCGCGAGCCGCGCCGCGCGCGCCGCTCGTCATGCGTTCGCGCACGGCGGCGATGATGTCGGGCAGCGTGCCCTTCGGGTCGCCGAGGATGGCGACCGTGGGCGGATAATTCTTGCCGAGCTCCCAGGGATCGACGTCGAGATGGATCAGCTTGATTGAGGGCGGCATCGGATCGACGTCGGAAGGGAGCGATAGAGTGAACAGATCGCCGCCGACCGAGAACAGCACGTCGTATTGCTCGAGCACCTTGCGCACATCGGGCGCGAGCCGGATCATCGAGCCGCGGAACAGCGGATGCGAGGCGGGGAACGAGGCCGTGCTCGGCACGAATTCGGTATAGACGGGTGCGCCCAAGAGCTCCGCGAGTTCGACGAGTTCGGAATGCGCACGGCTCTGCGCCACCGCATCGCCGGCCATGATCACCGGACGCTTGGCATCCGCAAGCAAGGCCGCGGCTGCTTCGACTGCGCTGCGATCTCCGCGCAGGCGCGGTGCGACGCGCGTCGGAGCGGAGAGATCGATGTCCGCGTCGGCGCGCAAGATATCCCCGGGCAGCGAGAGGAAGACGGGCCCCGTGGGCGGCGCCAGCGCGGTCTTGGCGGCGCGATGCACGAGCCGCGGCAGATCGGCCAGGCGATGCACCTCGGAGGACCATTTGACCAGCGGGCGCGCGATGGTCGGAAGATCCGCCCACAGAATGGGTTCGGTGGCGTTGAAAGTCTGCTCGTGCTGACCGGCGGTGACGAGAATGGGCGAGCCAGCCTTCTGCGCGTCATAGAGCATGCCCATGGCATTGCCGAGGCCGGGCGCGACGTGGAGGTTGACGACTGCGAGTTTGCCCGAGGCCTGCCCATATCCGTCGGCCATCGCCATGACGGCTGCCTCCTGCAAGCCGAGCACATAGCGCAACTCGTTCTCGGTCGCGAATGCATCCATAAGGGGCAATTCGGTCGTGCCGGGATTGCCGAACATGACTTCCACGCCCTCCTGCTTGAGCAGATCGAGGAAGGCACGCTTTCCGGACATGATGGGCAAGACGCTCTCCTGCTTGGGATCGGCGAGGCAGCGCAAGGCTGAAGCTCAGGAATGTCAGCGGCCGCGCGAGTACGGCGCTTCGATGGAGAGTTGCGCGTCAGGGCTGGCGGGTCAATGTGCCATCATCAGATGAGCGCCGGTGGCCGCCCGAACTTCATTGTTTGCGGCCTGTTCTTTACAATGAGGGGCGCAACCTGTCGGCGGTGACATTAAGCGCTCCGCCCAGCGCGAGAAACGCATGCGATCGAGACGCGCAACGCTGCTATCCATGCCGGTCTTCTTATCCCTCACGGCCGCGATTGCGTCGGCAGCGCAAGGCGAGACGCTGGCTGGCAAGTCGGTGCAGATGATCATCGGATTCGGGCCGGGCGGCGGCTACGACCTCTGGGGCCGCACCGTCGCACGGCACATCGGCCGGCACTTGCCCGGCAATCCGGCCGTCATTGCGCAGAACATGCCCGGCGCCGGCAGCTACACCGCCGCGAGCTACATCTTCAACATCGCGCCGAAGGACGGCACGGTGCTGGGCATCATCGCCCGCGATGCCGCGCTCGGGCCGCTCTCCGGCGCGACCGGCGCGCGCTTCGACGCGACCAAACTCTCATGGATCGGGACGCCGACGAAGGAAACGAACGTGTGTATCGCCTATCACACGGCACAGGTTCAATCCGTAGCGGACTTATTCGAGAAACAGTTGATCGTGGGCGACACCGGCCCCGGCACCGGCACCCGCTCCTATCCGAAGGCGCTCAACGAATTGATCGGAACGAAATTCAAGCTGGTCGGCGGATTTCCGGCGTCCTCCGACGTGTTCCTGGCCATGGAACGCGGCGAGGTCGAGGGTATTTGCGAGAGCCTCGACAGCATCCGGATCCGGCGGCCCGACTGGATTCCAACGAAAAAAGTTTCGATCCTTTTTCAAGGCGGCGCGGCACCCAACCCCGAGCTACAGGGCGTTCCCTCCGTGCTCGAGCTCGCACGCACTGCAGAACAACGCCAAGCGATCGAGTTTCTCTATGCCGGGCAGGGAATCGGACGCCCGTTTGTCGCGCCACCGGACCTGCCGGCGGAGCGGCTGAAAATGCTGCGCGATGCTTTCAAGGCGACCATGCGGGATGCGGATTTCGTCGCCGAGGCCAAGAATTCGAAACTCGAACTCGAGCCGGAGGACGGCGAGCATCTCGCCGCACTGGTCAGGAAAATCTACGCGACGCCCAAGCCGATCGTGGATAAAGTCACCAGCCTGATCAAATAGGCCGCCGGCTTATCCGTGCTCGTGCCGCCTGTGTCCCGGCGGGTGGCGGCGAGAGGAGCGCTCGTCAGCGGCTTGAATGAACGAGGAGAAAGATCATGGCGAGGCTGCACGCCTTCAACTTTCAGAAATGGATCGACGAGCACCGGCATCTGCTCAAGCCGCCGGTCGGCAACAAAAAGGTGTTCGAGGACGGCGAGATGACCGTTCAGGTCGTCGGCGGGCCGAACGAGCGCACCGACTATCATGACGATCCGGTGGAGGAATTCTTCTATCAGCTCAAAGGCGACATGCTGCTCAAGGTCGTCGACAATGGCGATTTCTACGATGTCCCCATTCGCGAGGGCGAGGTCTTTCTCCTGCCGCCACATGTCCGGCACTCGCCGCAACGACCGCAGGAAGGCTCCGTCGGTCTCGTCGTCGAGGCGGCGCGCGCGCATGAGCTCGATGCGTTCGAATGGTATTGCTTCGAATGTGGGACGCTGGTTCACCGCATAGAGGTGAAAGTGCAGCATCTGGTGAAGGATCTGCCGCCGCTCTACGAGGCGTTTTACGCCGACGAAAAGGCGCGCAAGTGCAAGAATTGCGGCGCCATTCATCCCGGCAAAAAACCCCCGGCCGGGTGGGTGAAACTTTGATGGCGTAGTCGCTTATCCGATCCGATATTTCTCGACCGCCTTTTTGTCCCACGCGAGCCCGTTCCCGGGCCGTTGCGGCACGACTGCGAAGCCATCCACAATCTCGAGCGGCTCGGCCAAAATCTTGTCCGCCCAGTCCACATATTCGAGGAAGTGGCAGGTTGGCGTCGCCGCGAGCAGATGCGCGCTCACCTCGGAATAAAGATGCGAGGACATCTCGACGCGGTGAGTGGCGGCAAGCGCAGCAGCACGCAGCCAGCCAGTGACGCCGCCGATGCGTTCGAGATCAGGCATGACATAGTCGGCAGCGCGGGCTGCGAGCGCCGCAGCCATGGCCGAGCTTTCGGAAAAATTCTCCCCGATCTGAATCGGCGTCTTGAGTTCGCGCACGAGCGTCGCGTTGCCGGCATAGTCGTCGTGGCGGATCGGCTCTTCGAGCCAATAGATGCCTTGTTGATCGAGCGCGCGCCCACGCTCGAGGGCCTGAGCAAGGCTCAGCGCCTGGTTGTAATCGACCATCACCGCGATCTCGCTGCCGACACGTTTCCTCACCGCGTCGAGCGCCACGAGATCCTCCTTGAGCGTCGGATAGCCGAGCCTGAGCTTGACCGCGCGGAAGCCGCCAGCGAGGAGTTTCTCCGCCTCGTCCGCCAGCTGTGCCGGCGGCATCAGCCCGAGGCCGCAAGAATTGTAGGCGGGAATCCGCTTGGGCGTGCTGCCAAGAAGCGTCACAAGCGGACAACCGGTAGCGGTTGCCAGCGCATCCCAGGCCGCCACGTCAAATCCCGCCATCGCCATGCGGACGATTCCCTGCACGCCGATGAGCGCGAAGCGCTCGGACAGCTTGCCCCAAAGGTCGATAGGCGCGACGCGGCTACCGCGCACCACATGCACCACTTCTTCGAGGATCTTCGCTATCGCCGAAAGCGCGGCGGGAAAATAGCACCAGAGGTAGGATCGGCCGGTAATCCCCTCGTCGGTCTCAAGGTCAATGAGCAGCAGCGGGGCCTTGGTGATGACGCCGCGGCTGGTACCGAGCGCATACGTCGTCGGCACTTCGACTCCGATCGAATGAACCGCATGAATGGTAAGCGGCGGCAACGTCATGATGGACATGTTAAGAGCCTCCGCGGCAACCGCAAAGCCGGGCGATCTGGCACAAGCCGCCGATTGCACGCATAGTGCGGTGCGCGCGCTGAGGTTGTCGGCTCGCCGAGTACATCATCGTTGGTTCGGGAGAATGCATGCAGGGAAAAGTCACGCTCGAGGATCACTTCGCGATCGAAGCCACCCTTGGGGACTCGCAGCCGTTCGGAGCCCACGTCTGGTCCGAACTGCGATACCGACTCCTGGATTTTCAGGATCAGCGTCTGCGCTTGATGGACCAGTCGGGCGTCGAGATCATGATTGCGTCGCTGAATGCGCCGGCGATTCAGGGCATCCCCGACGTTAAACGGGCCGCAGAGGCCGCCCGAATGGCCAATGATGTGTTGGCGGCGGAGGTCGCCAAGCGTCCCGACCGGTTTGTCGGCGTGGCCGCGCTGCCGATGCAGGAGCCGGAGCTCGCGACGCGAGAGCTGGAACGCTGCATCAAAGACCTCGGATTCAAAGGCGCGCTGGTCAACGGCTATTCGCAGACGAACGACCCGAGCCGCGTGCTGCACTACGATCTCGCGCAATATCGGCCGTTCTGGCGCACGGTCGAGAACTTCGACGTTCCGTTCTATCTGCACCCGCGGCCGCCCTCGGTCCGCTCGCCGCTCTACGAGGGTCACGCTTGGCTGTTCGGACCGACCTGGACGTTCGCGGCAGAAACGTCGGTACATGCTTTGCGGCTGATCGGCAGCGGCCTGTTCGACGAACATCCGCGGCTACAGATCATTCTCGGCCATCTCGGCGAAGGTTTGCCGTATTACCTCTGGCGCATCGACAACCGGAACAATTGGATGAAGGCGCCGCATAAATATGCCGCGCGCAAGCCGGTT
>CBFGVM010000228.1:0-6691 GCA_965652015.1 uncultured Alphaproteobacteria bacterium | reverse complement strand
TCACGCGCGTCCATAGCCCGTCGAAGACGGGCGTGAACGCCCTTAAGGACGCGCTATGCGCGGGGACGACGGCACGGGAGACGGGCCTCAGGCGAACTCCATGATCACCGCATCGACAGCCAGGCTGTCACCGGGCTTGGCTCTGATTGCTTTCACCACGCCATCGCGCTCGGCGCGCAAGACGTTCTCCATCTTCATGGCTTCGACAACGGCGAGCGTCTCGCCGGTCTTGACCTCTTGCCCTTCACTGACCGAGATCGAGACAACGAGGCCGGGCATCGGGCAGCGCACCGCCTTACCGGAGTCCGCGACCTTCTTCTCCGGCATCAGCCGCACCGCCGCGGCTTCGCGCTCGGTGTAGACGTAGGCGCGGGTCTCGACTCCGCGATAGGCAAGATCGAATCCGTTGAGCGCCGGCCGTACCTGTACCGAGATCGGCCGCTTGTCGACGGTGCCCGACCAGATCGGATTGCCCGGTTTCCAGGATGACGCCAAGACGGCTCCGGGGGACTTGCCAAGGCCTTGGAAGCGCACCGCGAATGCATCGCCCTCGCGGGTGATGTCGAGCGTGATCTCGCCATCGCCGAGCCGTACCGCTCGCCGCCGCTCCCGCGTGACCGCAGCTCCCGGACGCTGGCCCGAAATGCGGCGTTTTCGTTCGCCGAGCACGTGAGCCATGGCGGCA
Source organism: uncultured Alphaproteobacteria bacterium (assembly GCA_965652015.1). Taxonomy (GTDB): domain Bacteria; phylum Pseudomonadota; class Alphaproteobacteria; order Rhizobiales; family Xanthobacteraceae; genus VAZQ01. The sequence goes on along the minus strand of CBFGVM010000228.1, from coordinate 6,006 downwards.
GCGACCGCAGCGAGTGTGCGCGCGGTTTGCGCGTCAGGAACCACGGAGTGAAAGCCGTCCGGAAACTCCTCGGCAAGAAACGCGGTCGAAAGTTTGCCTGCCTGCCAACGCTCGTGCTGCATCAGCGCGGCGAGGAACGAAATGTTGTGGCGGAACCCTTCGATCGCGAACGCGTCGAGCGCGTCGGCCTGCGCGGCGATCGCTTGCTTGCGCGTCGGCGCATGGGTAACGAGTTTGGCGATGAGGGGATCGTAGTAAAGCGATATCTCTCCACCCTCGTACACGCCGGTGTCGACGCGCACGGTGACGCCATCCGCGCTCCGCTCCGCCGGCGGCCGGTAGCGTACCAGCCGTCCGACCGAAGGGAGGAAGTTGCGCGCGGGATCCTCGGCGTAGACACGCGTCTCCACCGCCCATCCCGAGAGCTCGATGTCGCTTTGCTTGAGCCTGAGCTTCTCGCCCGCCGCCACGCGGATCATCTGCTCGACCAAGTCCACGCCTGTCACGAGTTCGGTGACGGGGTGCTCGACCTGCAAGCGCGTATTCATTTCGAGAAAATAGAAGCGTTTGTCCTGCCCGACGACGAACTCAACGGTACCGGCCGAGTCGTAGCCGACCGCCTTCGCAAGCGCGACCGCCTGCTCCCCCATTTTTCGGCGCGTCGTCGCATCGATAAGCGGGCTCGGCGCCTCCTCCACGACTTTCTGATTGCGGCGCTGGATCGAGCATTCGCGCTCGCCGAGATGAATGACGTTGCCGTGCTTGTCGCCCAGCACCTGGATTTCGATGTGGCGCGGATCGACGATGAATTTCTCGATCAACACCCGGTCGTCGCCGAAGGAGGATTTCGCCTCCGAACGCGCGCGCGCAAAGCCCTCGGCGATCTCTGCCTTGGAATGCGCAATCCGCATGCCTTTGCCGCCGCCACCCGCCGACGCCTTGATCATCACCGGATATCCGATCTCGTCCGCGATCTTCGCCGCGTGCGCGGCGTCGGCGATCACGCCGAGATGACCGGGAACGATGGATACCTTGGCCTTAGCCGCTGCCTTCTTGCTCTCGAGCTTGTCGCCCATGGCGGCGATCGCGTCGGGATGCGGTCCGATGAAGACGATGCCGGCCCCCGCCAGCGCCACCGCAAACGCTTCGCGTTCGGCGAGAAAGCCGTAGCCCGGATGCACCGCCTCGGCGCCCGTCCGCTTGCAGGCGGCGAGAATGTTCTCGATCACGAGATAGCTTTCGGAGGCCGGAGGCGGTCCGATTGGCACCGCCTCGTCAGCCATTTCCACGTGCAGCGCGTCCCGGTCGGCCTCGGAATAAACCGCGACGGTGGCGATACCCAAGCGGCGCGCGGTCTTGATGATCCGGCAGGCGATTTCGCCGCGGTTGGCGATGAGGATACGCTTGAACATGCCGCGATTGGCACCCCGCAAGGCCGATTTTTAGGCTTTGCTGCGCAGCAGCGTAAATGTCAACACGGGTCAATCGGCGAGGAAAACAAAGGTCAGCCACGCAGCCGCGCCTCCGGCTGCGAGAGAACCCAATGCCATGACCGCGAGATCAGCCGCGAACCAGCCGCGGCCGATCGCAGCGCCGATGGCAACCTTGCTCACCGTATCGCTGGCGACGGCGGCGAGGATGGCGGATACCGCCTGTGCTCGACTGAGATTGTCAGGGGTCAGACGCAGCATTGAGACGGTGACCGCATCGACGTCGGCAAGCCCGACGACGATGGCGCCTGCAACCGCACCGGCTGCGCCGAATGTTTCCGCCACCGCGCGGCTGAGCACGATAATCGCGCCGAGGAAAACGGCAAATCCGACGACCGAGAGGAAATCGAATGGATTGCGAAACCCCCCGCTACGATATTTACGGCTGTCGGCTTGCCCCCAAATCGTCCAGGCAACAGCGAGCCCCACCGCCGCCAGCGCAGCGGCGAGAAGTGCAGGGGCGACCAGCACGAGCAGTTCAGGCTTGAGCCCGGCCACAATGCCGGCGACACGCAGGAACATGACCGCCGAGGCGATTGCGACGCCGGCTGCAAGCAGCCGGGGCGCGCCTTCACCGGCGGCGGCGTGACGTGCATTGGTGATGGTGACCGCGGTCGAAGACGCAAGGCCTCCGGCCGCAGCCGCCAGCAGCAGTCCGCGCCGCATGCCGAAATATTTCACCGCCAGATAGCCGACAAACGACACGCCGGCGAGAACGATGGCAATGATCCAAACCTCGCGCGGATTGACGCCGCCAAAGGGTCCCAGCGGTTCGTTCGGCAGGATGGGCAGGGCGATGAACGTCATCGCCAGCAACACCACTGCCGATCGCAATTCGGCCCACGTGATCCTTTCGACCCATCCGTGAAGCTTTTCGCGCGATGCCAGCAGGGCCGTGGTCGCGACCGCCGCGCCGGCGGCAATTCGTATGTCACCGAGTAATGCATAAGCGCCAAGCGCAAAAGTCAGCATGCCGGCGATTGCCGTCGTTGCGGACAAACTTCCAGCCGCCCGGTTCTCGTCGCGAGTGAACAGGGTGATGACGACGCTGTAAGCCGCGAACGCAACGCCGAGAACAATGCCGCCGGCGACGCTTGCCGCCTCTCCCAACCCTTGTTTCGGCAAGGCCTGTGCCAGAGCCGCGCTCAAGCCGCCGAGCAGACCCGAGATTGCGAACGTGCGGATTCCCGCCGCGCGGCTGCCGGGCTCCGCTTCGCGTCTGCGCCAGCCCCGTTCGAGCCCGATCAAGAGCCCGATGCCGAGCGCGAGGCCAAGGCGAGAACTCAACTCGTAGAGGTCCATGGACCGTCCGGCTGTCAAATCCGGACGGTTCTAGGCGTGATGAGCCGGAACGTATAGGTCGTCCGGATGACGTGCGCCGCGCACGGGCGGCGCGGTAGTCACCGTGGGTCGATCTGCAACAGGGAGAATTACATGAACGTGCGCGGGTGCCGTCGCGGTCCGCGAACGTGGCTTGCGATCCAGGCAAGGACATAGGCGTCAACGTCCGCCGACTCGCGTACGCTTGCCCAGCTGCGGGCGAGCAATAGCCGTTCGCTCAGCCTCACCACGATGGGCGACTGCTTGATCGCTGCAATCAGCGCATACAAAGGCGCGCCCATGCTCATTGACGCCTTCCTTCGAGAGGGATGCCCCCACAACGCTGCCGAGACAGCAGGGGTTCCTCACGCCTATGTATTTAGTCGCGGAACGCCTGGTTCGGGTTCGACTCACCCCACAGGCGTCAGCCGCTCGGGTTGATGGCGGCGATGTGGCGAAGTTGCGGCAATGATCGGCAGAAGGACGGAATTGCCAGGAATTGTCCCCTCTCACGCATATCTCGCATGAGGCGCTGCCGGCGTGAGCAGTGTGCACTGCGGCACGATCAGCAATTTGTGATCAGCGGGCCGCTGCCTTCATGGCGCGGCAAGCTGGGTGGAACGCGGACGTGCATACCCTGGCCGCCTGCCATCAGGCGCTCGTCTATGCGCCGGGGTGCGTTCGGCGTCGCCTGCGATGCAGCGCAGGCCGACTTGATCACCGCGATTGCGAGCGAGGGGCTGCAGCGGCCGAGCGGATCAATCCCTTTACTTCCGTCCGGTCTATTCGAGCGCCGCAAGGTGCTGTCGAACTTGCGGCCGACCATGCGGGCTTCGTCGTCGACGAGGCGGGCCGTGCCAAGACCGTGGCGGCGGCGGCGCCGCTCGGCTGAGCGCGTCGGCGCGGCAAAGCGCCGCTATGTCCGCGCGGCGATGCAAATTCCTCACGCGCGAGGCTCGCCGGTCATTTCTTCTCCACGCACCGCGCGACAAAGCAGGATATGGCAGCGCCACTCGGCCTTCATAGTCGGCGGCTATTGCAGCAAATACTGGCGCTGACATCGCAACTCATTATATTACCGGCCCGAATGGGCTACACGGTGACGGAGGTAAGTCATGGCATTGGCAATCAATGATACCGCCCCGGATTTCGAGGCGGAGACCACCGAAGGCAAGATCCGTTTCCACGATTGGGTCGGCGACAAGTGGGCGGTGCTGTTCTCGCATCCCAAGGACTTCACGCCGGTATGCACCACCGAGCTCGGCTATATGGCCAAGATCAAGCCTGAGTTCGACAAACGTGGCGTCAAGATCATCGGTCTGTCGGTCGATCCGCTCACCAGCCATCAAGGCTGGTCGAATGACATCAAGGAGACGCAGGGCCACGCGCCGAATTACCCGATGATCGCCGACTCCGATTTCCAGGTGTCGAAGCTCTACGGCATGCTCCCCGCCGCCGTCTCCGGTGACCCGGCCAAGCGAACGCCTGCCGACAACCAGACCGTGCGCAACGTCTTCGTCATCGGGCCGGACAAGAAGATCAAGCTCATTCTCGTTTATCCGATGACCACCGGCCGCAACTTCGACGAGGTGCTACGGGTCATCGACTCGCTTCAACTCACCGCCAAGCACAAGGTGGCGACGCCGGTGAATTGGAAGCACGGCGAGGACGTGATCATCGCCGGCTCGGTCAGCGACGAGGACGCCAAGAAACAATATCCGCAGGGCTGGAAAGCGCCGAAGCCTTACATCCGAATCGTGCCGCAGCCGAGGACGTGACATCCTGCAGGCGGCTCTTAGCGCAGGGCGCGGCGAATGCCGCGCCCTTTTGCTTGGCGCGCTCAGGGTCCCGGCGGGCGATACCGCGACATCGCTCGCGCCGCCATGGCTCCCAATCGGTACTGTTCGCCGCTGGGTACGAGCCACGCGTCGGCCTTGGTCCAGTCGTGCACGCGGCCACAGGCAGGACAGACCATCTTGGCTGTCACCGCTGGAAGCTCCTCGATGTCGACGGTCTCGATGCCCGTGGAGACCCTACGACCCGTGGCAGGGCAGTTGATCATGATGATGCCCATGACCCCTCCTCGGCTTGAGCGCAATTAAATCCCATCCGAGGATGTCGCGCGTGTGACCCACGCCGGCAACTCAGGAAATATCGGCGGCATGGGAGACCTGCGGAAAACGAAGCCTTGCGCGAGCCGAGGAGGCTGCGGTTTCCGAGTACCGCATTACCCACACGCTCAATGCAGGCTCGGCCCTTTGAGAAAGCGGTTGCGGTCGCCGGAGGGGACGCGGACCTCGATGGTGCGGCCGTCGCGATAGATCGTCAGCGGCACTTCGATGCCGGCTTTGCCGAGCGACCATACCTTGCGGAAAAAGCCGGCGAGGTCGCTGACCTCCTGCCCCGCCACCGCCAGCACGACGTCGCCAGTGCGCAGATTGGCGCGTCGGGCCGGGCCGCCGGTGGACACCCGCGCCACGACGACTTTGTCGTCGACCTCGGTCGCGTTGAGGCCGAGCCAAGGGCGCGGCGGATGATTCGGCCGGCCCAGGGTAAGGAGATCCTCGAGGATCGGCTTGAGTAGGTCGATCGGTACGATCATGTTGAGCGGCTCGGGCGTCCCGCTTTCACGCACCTGCTGCACCTGCAAGGATCCGATGCCAAGAAGTTCGCCCGCGCGTCCGATCATGGCGGTGCCGCCCCAAAACGGATGCGCCGGCGCGGTGAAGATCGCTTCGTCGAGGACGTATTCCCAATTGCCGGCGAATTCCTGCTTGGCGGCGATGCGTGCCACCACCGAATGCTTGCGCCCGCCCGCGCCAGCGACCACGACGGGATCGCCGACCTTCGCCGCTGTCGATTGACCGATCGGCAGCACCGGAAGACTAAGCCGCGCCAGCGCCTGCACCAGCCCGAAGCCGGTCTCCTGGTCGTAGGCCAAGACGTGGCCGGGAACCGCGCGCCCGTCCACCAGATGGAGCCAGATCGTTTCCGCCTCGGTGATGAGATAGCCGATGGTGAGCACGACGCCGTCTCGGATCAGCACGCCATTGCCGGTTCGCTCGGTGCCGAGGGTCTCGGCGGTGAAGGCATCCGCGGGAATGAGGGCGCGCAGCCCCACCATCGAGGTCAGCGCCGCCTCGAGGTCGTAGGAGTAATTTTCCGGTTTCGGCTGGAAGGCCTGCGGCATCTCCCA
>CBFGVM010000227.1:0-6709 GCA_965652015.1 uncultured Alphaproteobacteria bacterium | reverse complement strand
GTTGCCGCATCGTTGAGATCGGCGTCGGCGCAGACGATGTTGGCGGCGTTCGAGCCGAGCTCGCCGACGAATTTCTTTGCGCCGGCGGCGCGGGCGAGCTCATTGCCGGCGGCGGTGCTGCCGGTGACGGTAACCACCGCGACGAGGGGATGCGCGGCGAGGAGCTTGGCGCTCTCGCGCCCGCCGGGCACGACATTGAAGAGCCCATCGGGTATCCCCGCCGTTTTCATCGCTTCCGCCATCAGCAGCGCGACCTCGGTGCCGGGCGGCGACGGCTTGACCACGATGACATTGCCGACGGCCAGCGCCGGGGCGACTTTCTGAATGAGGAGATTGGCGGGCCCGTTGAATGGCGTGACCGCGGCCACGACTCCATACGGCATACGCGTCGTAAAGCCGAAGCGGCCGGCGCCTGTCGCCGTCACGTCGAGCGGGAGCACTTCGCCCATGAGGTGAGGGAGTTGCGCGGCGCAGGCGCGCATGAACGTGCCCACGCGCTTGGCCTCGAAGGTCGCCGCCCGCCGCGGCTTGCCGATGAAGCGAATGAGCGAGCGGACCAATTCGCCTTCGATCTTGTCGATGGCGTCGGCCGCCGCCAACAGCCACTCGACCCGCTTGGCCGTAGTGGCATCCTGATGCTTGAGGAACGCCGCGTGGGCATGCTTGACGGCGGCATCGACCACCTTGGCGTCGGACTCGATCATGTGCGAAGCCACGCTCTCGTCGGTCGGGCACACGAGCGGTGAGAGGCCGGCTTCGAACTTCACCAGCCCGCCGATCCACGGCATCAGCTGCGGTATGGTCATGGCTGCCTCCTCGGTCTTGGTTGCTCACACGCAATCCGGCTCATTGCTTCGGCATGAGACCGTCTGCCGTCGTGCCCGCCAAAGCGGGGACCCCTGATCACCGCCTCTGGAATATGGGTCCCCGCTTCCGCGGGGACGACAACATATGAACTGGTGTATCGGATACGGGCTCACACGTGCTGGCCTTCGCTCAATGGAATATCGCGCAGCGTGCTCGGCGCAAACAGCTCCTCGAGCTTGACGCGCCGGTCGGTCAGTCCGTGCTCGTGGGTATATTGCAGCGCCGCCTCGATCGAGGGCCGATTCGGCTCGATGCCGTAGGCAAACCAGTCCGGTCCGAAGATCGCCCTTTCCTCCTCGAGGAGCGGCTGGAGCCATGCCGAGGACACCTTGGACGAGCCCATGTCCGCCAAGAGGTGATAGGCGTATTCCTTGGCGCGACAGAGCGCCTTGTACATGCTCAGCGCTACCCACGGATCGCGCTTGTGCACGTCGTTGCGGATCACCACGGTGTGCATGATCGGATAGATCTTGGTGCGCCGGTAGTAGTCCTTCTCCAGCTCGGGATAATTGGGAAACAGGCGGCGCACCTTGGGCGAGCCGCGCCGGAACGCGAGCGGATTGTTCGCGGTCATCATGAAATCGATCTCGCCGCGCTCGAGCAGGTCGCCGAGCTCGGTGCCGGCCGGCGCCTGGGTGAGGCGGATGTCGGCGGGCAGCTTGCGGCCGAGCCGGTCGGCGCGGCCCTGCACCCATTCCACGTCGCTCGGCTTGACTCCGTATTCGTGCTGGAGGAGTCCGCGCATGTAGAGCGCGGCCGTCATGGTGTATTCGGGCACCCCGCCGCGCTTGCCCTTGAGGTCGGCCGGCGTCTTGATCCCCTTCTCGGTATTGATGAAGAAGTAGCCGTGCCGGAACACGCGCGAGGGAAAGACCGGGATGGCGATGAACGGCGCGTTGCCGGCGCCCACCAGCGTGATGTAGTTCGACAGCGACATTTCCGAGACTTCGAACTCGTTGAATTGCAACATGCGCCAGAAAATGTCGGGAGGTTGCGAGGCGATGTAATTGAGCTCGATGCCTTCGGGCTGGACCGAGCCGTCGCGGAGCGCAAGCATGCGGTCGTAGGGACCGCAGGCAAATGTCAGACGCAGCTTGTTCATCGGATTATTCCTCGCCGTTGCCTGCGACGCTGTCGCGACGCTCGAGCGCTGTCAAGCCAGCGCAGCCTCAGCCGCAATCACGACGGGTCGCCGGATGCGTCAATTCGACGTATACGCTAGTCGGCAATGGGGGAAATGACATAGTTTCGGCTGTCGGCACAAACGAACGCGTGTGGAAGATAATCGCATGTCACAGGTCTTACGTCTCGTCTTCACGGCGTCTTTAGCATTGCTCGTGCCCTGCGTTCAGGCGACCGCGGAGAATTACCCGGATCGTGTCGTTCGCATCGTCAATCCCTATCCGCCGGGCGGATCGGTCGACGTGATGGCGCGAATTCTGACACAGAAGCTCACCGAGAACCTCGGCCAGCAAGTCATCGTCGAAAACCGCTCGGGTGGCGGCGGCAACACCGGTGCCGATTCCGTGGCGAAGGCGGAGCCCGATGGCTATACGCTCCTGTTCACCGCGCCCGGTCCGCTCACCGTCAACCAGACCCTTTACAGCAAACTTTCCTTCGACCCGGCGAAGGACTTTGCGCCGATCGCGCTGTTTGCGACCGCGCCCATCGTGCTGATCGTCAATCCCGGCGTGCCCGCGAACAACGTGCAGGAGCTGATTGCGCTGGCGAGGAGGGAGCCGGGCAAGATCAACTTCGCTTCGGCGGGGAACGGCACGACCAATCATCTCTCCGGAGAGCTGTTCAAGAGCATGGCCAAGATCGACATCGTGCACGTGCCGTATCGTGGTGCGGGACCGGCGATGAACGATCTCATCGCAGGTCACGTGCAGATGTTCTTCGACCTTATGCCGGTGGTGTTGCCGCAAATCGCGGCCGGCAAGGCGCGCGCGCTCGCCAATGCGGGGGCGAAGCGGCCATCGGCGCTGCCCGCCGTACCGACCGTCGCCGAGCAGGGCCTTCCCGGCTTCGATGCCTCTTCCTGGTATGGTCTGGTCGCTCCGGCGAAGACGCCCGAGCCGGTGCTCGCAAAACTGCGCGAGGAGGTGGCCAAGGCGCTCAAGGCGCCGGATATGATTTCGCGCATCCGGGAGCTCGGCTCTGAGCCGGGAACGGCTTTCGGCGACGATTTTGCGGCATTCTTGGCAGCGGAAACCAAGAAATGGGCCGAGGTCATCCGCGCCTCGGGTGCCAAAGCGGATTGATACTGGCTCGGTCTGCTCCCTCCCCCGCAAGCGGGGGAGGGGAGAATGTGGCGCTGCCGCGGGTCGAGTCCATTCAAGGAATGCGCTCGGCTTCGCGCCGGCTCTCGATCAGCGACGTGCGCAGGAGAAACGCGCGCGCAAGCTTGGGATCTTCTGCGGTCCGGCGCAGTTCGTCGTGGTTGCGCTTGCGCACCGCCGGGTCCTTTTCCGCCAGAAGCCGCTTGTTGCGGATGGTCTGCGCCTGCGTGTGCTGCAGCGCGACGTGGCGGCGCTGGCGCTCGTAACGGTCGAGCACGTCTTCACCGGCTTCCCGGCGCAAGACCTTGGTGAGCTTATCCGCCAGATTGAAGGCGTCGTGAATGCCGCTGTTCATGCCCATGGCGCCGATCGGGCTGTTCACGTGCGCGCTGTCGCCGGCGAGGACGGCGCGACCGAGGCGGAATCTCTTCGCCACCCGCTGGTGCACGACGTAGAGGTTGCTGGCGACGATATCGAACGGCTTTCCCGTCGGTAGGAAGCGCTGCAGCCGCGTCTGCAGCGCGTCGGGACGCGTAAGCGCCGCTTCGTCCTCCTCGGGCTCGGTCGGAAAATGGACGCGCCAGCGGTCGGGCGGACCCTTCCAGTGAAACAGGTTCGACCATTCGTCCGGATCGGAGATGTAATTGCGCTCTGTATAGCCGTAACTGCGGAAATCGTACGCGACTTCGATGTTCAAGGTGCGATCGGGATAGGTGAACCCTTCGAACTCGATGCCGAGCTGCTTGCGGACCATGCTGCGCGCGCCTTCGGCGCTGACGAGATAAGCGCCGCTCAACGATTCCGATTCGCCAGCGGGGTTGACGATTTGTGCCGTCAAGCCGTCGCCGTCCTGCGTGAACGCCGTAAACGTGGTCGAGAGGCGAAGATCGATGTTGGGATGCGCTTTGGCCATTTTCAGCGCCTCCTCGACGATCTTGATGCGCTCGCATTGCAGCACGTAAGGAAAACGCGTGTCGCCCTTGAGGTGGGCGTGATCGAACTCGGCGATCAGCCGGTGCTCGCGACGGTCCCAATAATGGAACAGCGGCGCGATGATGCCGCGCGGCTCGAGCTTCCCGTAGAGGCCGATGCGCTCGAACAGCTCGAGTGTGGCGGGATGATTGGTTCCGGCCCGCGGCACCTGTTCGAGGAAATTGTCCTCGCCCAGCTGTTCGATCAGGCAGATCTCGATGCCCTCCTGTGCCAGCGCCAGCGACAGGCAAAGCCCGACCGGTCCGGCGCCGACCACGATCACACGGTTGGAGGCGTTGTTCATTCAGCGCGCAACGAACTCGGTGTGCTCCCTCCCCCGCTTGCGGGGGAGGGTGGGGGAGGGGGCGGGTTCAAATGCTCCATCATTGATATTGATCTGCCCCCTCCCTGTCCCTGCCCCGCAAGCGGGGGAGGGGACGATGTGGCACTTTCCATTTCAATAAGGCGCCCATCTTCCGCGTGGCGAGCGGACGGTCGAGCACCGCAGCACGCGATTGCGTTGTGGCGTATCGAGGCCGCAGAGCAAGCGCGCCAGTTCAATTCTTCGCGGCGACCACGTCCTTCACGGCCCCGACCCAGCCGGTGTGGGTGAGATCGAACACGATGCCGAGCGGATCCTTGTACTTGGCCTCGTAATAGGAGTGAGCGGTCTCGCCAGGCTTTCCCGGCTCCGGCCGGCCGGCAAGATACTTTCCGCCCGCGCTCACGACCTTCTTCTCGGCTTCGTCGAGATCATCCACCCACATGCCGAAATGATAGATGCCGACCGGCTCGTCGCCTTCCTGCTTGAGCAGCGCGACGTTGACGGTGCCGTCGGAGACGTAGAGGCCGCGGCGGGCTTTGCCTGCCACTTTCATGTCGAAGGCCTGCTCGAAAAACTTGGCGGCCTTTTCCGGATCGGGAACGATGAGCGCGATGTGGCGAAGCTTGGCCATGACCTCTGTCCTTGTGAGCCGTTGAGCGAAGCACAATAGCGAGGAACCGCGCATGACCACAAGGCACGCGCCCTGCTATGCTGCGCGCTCGGGCCGCGGCAGGGGCGACAACAATGTACAAGGACTTGCGCGAATTCATCGAGCTTGTCGACAAGCTCGGCGCGCTGCGCCGCATCGAGGGCGCCGATTTGCGTTTCGAGATCGGCGCCATTACCGAAGTGGCGGCAGGGCGATCCGATGGGCCGGCTCTCCTGTTCGACGCCATCAAGGGCTTTCCGCGCGGCTTTCGCATCTTCACCAACGCCACCACGAGCCCGCAACGCGCCGCGCTTGCGCTTGGGATCGACCCGGCCTTGCGGCCGCTCGACGCGCTCAAGGCGTGGATGGAAAAGCGCAAGACGTTGCAGCCGCGCGCGCCGCTTGCGGTCAAGGACGCCGCCTTTCTGCAGCACTCGATCAAAGGCAAGGACGTCGACCTCGCCAAGTTCCCGGCGCCGGTCTGGCACCGCCACGACGGCGGGCCGTTTCTCGGCTCGGGCTCGATCGTGATCATGCGCGATCCGGATGGCGGATGGATCAACGCCTCGATCTATCGCGTGCAGGTGCACGGCCGCGACAAGGTGACCGTGCAGTTCGATCATGCCGGCCGGCACGGCGCCATCATCGCGAAGAAATATTGGGAGCAGGGCAAGCCCTGTCCGCTCGCGGTGGTGAACGGCGAGGATCCGGCGCTGTTCGTCGCCGGCTTCGAGTATCTGCCCGCTGGGCAATCGGAATACGAGTTCGCCGGCGCCATCAAAGGCGCGCCGATCGAAGTTCACCCCGGTCCCGTGACCGGATTGCCGATTCCGGCGCACGCGGAGATCGTGCTCGAAGGCGATCTTCTGCCGATGAGCGAGAGCCTGCCCGAAGGCCCGTTCGGCGAGTTCACAGGATATTATGCCTCCGAAGCACGGCCGGCCCCAGTCATGCAGGTGAGCGCGGTGCATCATCGCGCCGACCCGATTCTGTTGGGATCGCCGCCGATGAAGCCGCCGCGCTTTCATTTCGGCCTGCCGTTCCGCGCCGCCACGATCTGGCAAAATCTCGACGCCGCCGGTGTGACCGACGTGGTCGGCGCCTGGCAGCACGTCTCGCAGCTCATGACCGTAGTGGCGCTCAAGCAGCGCTACGACGGCCATGCCAAACGCGCCGCGCTGGTTGCCGCCGCGCACAGCTACATGGCGCGCCTGATCGTCGTCGTGGACGACGACGTCGACCCGTCCAATCTCAACGACGTCATGTGGGCGGTCGCCACCCGCTGCGAGCCGTCGGAGCAGGTCGACATTCTGCGCAACGCCTGGAGCTCCGCGCTCGATCCGCGCATCGCTCCGGCCGACAAGGCGCGCGGCGTCACCTCGCATTCGAAGCTCGTCATCGAAGCCTGTCGGCCGTTCGCGTGGCTCGACAAATTCCCGCCGACGTCCGCCCTTTCCCTCGACGAGGCGCGGGCGATCGAGGAGAAGTGGGCAGCGGCGTTGAAGTAAAGAGTCTGTAGCCGCCTACTCGGTCGGCTCCCCTCCCCACCGAACCCGGGCTTGCCCGGGTTCGGCACATTAAGGTGGCCGAAATCGGGTAAACCCGACTTCGGCT
>CBFGVM010000226.1:0-6724 GCA_965652015.1 uncultured Alphaproteobacteria bacterium | reverse complement strand
TCGGCACGATCGTCGGCGCGCTCGCGATCCGCCGGCAAGGCATCTATTTTGCCATGATCACGCTGGCGCTGGCACAGATGATGTACTTCTTCGCCGTCCAGGCGCCGTTCACTCACGGCGAAGACGGCATTCAGGCGGTGCCGCGTGGGAAGCTGTTCGGCTTTATCGATCTTGCCGACCAAACCAACATGTACGTCACCGTGCTGGTTATTTTCCTCGGCTGCTTCCTGCTGATCTATCGCATCATCAACTCGCCATTCGGCGAAGTGCTCAAGGCGATACGGGAGAACGAGCCTCGCGCGATTTCGCTCGGCTACAGGAGCGAGCGGTACAAGCTGGTTGCCTTTGTGCTGTCGGCGATGTTTGCAGGGGTCGCAGGGGCAACGAAGGCGCTCGTGTTTCAACTTGCCTCGTTGACCGACGTCGACTGGCCGATGTCCGGCGAAGTCATTCTCATGACCTTGGTGGGCGGGCTGGGCACCCTGTTCGGGCCGGTCGTTGGCGCCTTTTTCATAGTGACGCTCGAAAACTACCTAACGACGATCGGCCAATGGGTCTTCGTCGTCCAAGGCGTCATCTTCGTCATTTGCGTGCTTCTGTTCCGCCGCGGCATCGTCGGCGAACTTGCCCAGCTCCTGCGCGTCAAGCTGTGAAGATTCCGTGATCGAGGAACGGCGACGCGGCCGAAAGCCGCGGTTGCGCCCTTGCGCGCGCCTTGCTAGTCGTCAGCCGTCAACAAACTCCCAACAACCATTGCGCCGAGTCTGCCTACGACTGAACCTGGTTCGCTCTGCCCCGACGCGTTTACACGTTTGCCGGGCAGGACGTGGCGCGCTCGAGAGGGTCACCATGCAAATTCATTCGCTCCTGAGACACTGCACGTGCGCAGCGATGACGTCGATTACCGTGCTGGGGCTGAGCGTCGCCGCTAAAGGCCAAGGGCTGCCGTCGTTCATGGCGCCGATCGCCGGCCAAACGAGTTCCAGCGCCGCCGACACAGCGACGAAAAACGTGCTGGCGCTCAATAGAATGATGTTCGAGCTCTATGACGACGCAGCCGAGGTCTTCAAGGCGAACATCCTACGCAACCACCCCCTCATCCTGGGCCTGTTCTCCGGCGCGGGGGGCCGGTTCATTCTCTATCGGCCGGGCATGGCTCCGCTCGAGGCTCCCTCAGTGCCTATCGTTTATCAACTGCTCAAATCGGTCGGCCACAGCACAATGGCGCTGACCGAGGTCGTGACTCCTTATCTCGACAATGCCGCCAACCAATCTTGGCGCAGCTCGATGGTTGCCTATCGCGCCCGCATGAAGACCGCGCTCGACGGCCTCGACGCCACTCCGATGCCGGCCGATTGGCGAAACAACAGTCGGCTCGTCCTCGAGAACAACCTCGCGTTCATGGACGACTGCCTGGCGAAAGGCTCGATCTCGCTCGCGGCGCTGCAAGAATTCGCGAAAAAACAGGGCCCGCTCCTGAAGCACAACATTGCCTGGGCGGCGCAGACCCAAGTCGGCCACTGGATGAACGTGATCGGCGAATGGAAGACGATGCTCGGCAATGATTGGGACAAGACCTACGCTGCCAGCAACACCATCTATGTGGCGCGGCAGAACAACATCTTGTTCAGTGTGCTCGCGCAATATTTCGGGCCCGAAGCGATCAACGAACGGCTCATGCTGATCGAGACGATCTCGTTCACGACGACGCCGGACGACATGCTCACGTCGCTTACTCGCATCATCGCCGATCGCTCGGTCGGGGCGCTCTTTTTCGGCAACTACTATCTGATGGACTACGAGCTGATGGGCGGCGACGCTCGCGCGGCGGTCATCGCCGAAGCCGAGAAGCGCGGCATGAAGCCGTTTCTTCCGCCAGCCGTGCCGTTCGGCTCGAAACAGTGGCCGACTCTGATCACGCCGGGGCCCGGACCCACATCGCTGGCCGATCTTCCATGAGCCAGGCGGACAGAGCGATCCGGTCGACGGTGCACCGGAGCGACAGCCCGAGCCTTGACGAGCATTCAGAGCGTTGTCGAAGTAGTCGGGGGGCGTGCTAGTCACGCCGCTTGCGCGCAACTGAAGCTGTCATTTGTGAGGGCCGACTCTCGCCGATGACACCACCAAGAGGGATAAGCATGCAGCCATCTCGACGCGAGTTCGTCAAATGGGTGACGGCGAGCGGCATAGCTCTCAGCGTGTCGCGCCTGGCGATCGCCGAGGAGCCCAGCTTTGCCGCGCGTGAGACCCTGCCCGGCCGACAGGCGTGGAACCCGGCAGCCACCGGTGTCGGTCGCATCGACGGCGTTGCCAAGGTCACGGGAGCCAAGCTATACGCGTCCGATTTTCGCGCTGCCGATCTGCCGGGCTGGCCGCAGAACACCGCGCACGCCATGTTCATCCTGGCCCCGGACGCCACGCATGTTTACACCGGCATGGATCTCTCGCGCCTGAGTGGCGCGTTGAAGCCCGCGGTTGTCGTTACCGCCGCCGATCTCGCGCGCATTGGCACAAGGGTTCCCGAATTCTATGCCGGCGATCTGTTCTGCCCAGTCGGCACGACGCCGCTCTATCTCGGCCAGCCGGTTGCTCTGTTGATCTTCGAGCAGTTCGACGCCTTCGATCAGGCGCGTCTTGCGCTGCGCGATGGAACTTTCGTGAAGTTCGGCGAGGAAACCGGTCCTATCAGGGCGCCTGACTATGGCGCTTATCGTTTCACGCGCGTGGCCGGCCCGACCCCTGACGCGCCCGATGTTTACTCGACGTTCAAGGACGGTTTGGTCAGCCCCGAACACTTCCAGAATACGGAACTCCCGGTATGGGCACCGTTGGCGATGCCGAAGGCGCAGCGCTACGCCAAGGCCGCGATCTACGGCGAGCAGATCCGCGCTGAACTTGCGGCGAGCAATCCGGCCCTTCTGGTGCTGGACCGCGAATTCGAGAACCCATCAAACGACTGCATGTTTCTCGAGCCGGAATGCGGCATCGCCTGGTACGACGCGGGCCGCAAGAATCTCGAACTCGTGCTCGGGGTGCAGTCTCCGTTCGAGAACGCAGAAGCCATCGTGTTCCTTCTGGGCGAAGCCATCCCTGCCTTCAAGCCGAGGCGCATTAACGCTCAATTCGCCTATATCGGTGGCGGATTCGGCGGACGCGACCATACCCCGTTCCCGTTGTGGGTTGCGCTGGCAGGGATGTTCTTCCCGGATCGTCCGGTCCGGCTTGCCTACAGCCGCTATCAGCAGTTCCAGATGGGCATCAAGCGGCACGCATTCAAAATACACACGCAGATCGGGGTCGATCGCGCGAGCGGCAAGATTGTCGCATTCGCCGCCGACCACATATTGGATGGCGGCGGCCTCGCCAATTTCTCGGGTACAGTTGCGAAGGTTGGCGCGCAGATGGCGATCGGCGTCTATGATATTCCGAGAGTCGACGTTACCACAGTCGCCCTCCACTCACGCGGCGTGACCGCGGGGTCGATGCGCGGCTACGGAGTGCTGGAGACAAACACGGCGCTGGAGACATTGGTCGACGAAATGTGCGCGGCGTTGCCGCTCGACCCGATCGATTTCCGGCGACGCAACGCGCTCAAGGCCGGTGGCCGGACCCTGTCGGGAAATCAGTACGACGTTGCGATCCGCACGCCGGAGATTCTGGACAAGCTCGAGAAGCATCCAATTTGGCAGCAGCGTGCCGATGAAAAGGCCCGGGCCAAAGCGGGGACACTCGTGGGGACAGGCGTCGCTTGCACCAGCAAGAATTACGGCTCTGGGGGGGACGCGTCGCTCTCGACGGTGGAAATCGGCCCGGATGGCCGGATTGCCATCCGTTGCGAAGGCTGCGAGATGGGCAACGGCATCGGGACGGCGGTAGCCAATCGGGTCGCGGCCCATCTGGGCGGCGTGGCCGACCAAGTCGCGCTCTTGCAGGTGGACGGGTTCGGCCCGCTCGAGCTCGTGACCTCCGGCAACTGCTACACGATGGACCAGAAGACGCAGGACGCCGCAGCGCGCAATCCGCGTTGGGTGCCGGCGATCAGTTCGGCCACGTTTGCCTCGATCGGCGCTTACATCATGACGCATGCGGCGGCCGAGGCGGCGCGTGTCATCTTCCGCTTCGGTCTGTGGCCGGCCGCGCTCGAACTGTGGGGCATCGCGCCGAAAGATCCCAGAGCGAATGGTTGGAAAACGGCGCGATGGAAAGACGGGCAACTGGTCATGCCGGGGTTGGCGCCGCTCGCGTTGCCGACGGTGGCGGCGAAGGCGCATGCGCGCAACGGCGTGACCGGGGCGATGACGCATTGCTTTAACCGTTGGGCGTTCGCGCAGGCGACCTTTGCGATTTCCGGACAGACGTGGACGGCCGACATCGATGCCCTGGCCGTGCGCAGTGGCGGCGGCAAATTTGTTCGCCTCAATCGTTCCAACGTGAAGTATCCGCCAACCGATCTCAACAAGAGCGGTCCCACCCATGCAGCGACGTGCGGCGCGCTGGTCCGCGTCGAGATCGAGCGCGCAACCGGAGCGTTGCAGATCGCAAAAGCCTACAGCGTGCTGGAATGCGGCCAGGCGTTGGTCCCGGAGGTCGTGGTCGGACAGGCGCAGGGCGGCTTCGCCATGGCTGTGGGCTTCGCTTTGCTCGAGTCGCTGCCGCCTTACGAGGGTGGGCCCGGCAACGGCAAATGGAACCTCGGTCAATACGTCATCCCACGCGGGTCGGACCTGCCGCTGCACGATCTCGAGGTTGAGGTGCTCCCGCCCATTGATTCAGATGAGCGGCCGAAGGGCATGGCGGAAGTCGTGATGATGCCGGCGGCCCCTGCGCTCCTGAACGCCATTTACGATGCTACGGGTCACCGCTTCCGGTCCTTGCCGGTGACGCAAGCCATGATCAAGGGAGTGCTCAAGTGACGATGCTGACCGTCACCATCAATGGACGCGCGTACGGCCCGCGCGAGGTGCGCGACGAGTTGTCGATGAACGATTTCCTGCGCGAGTATCTCGGAATGACCGGGACCAAGTTCGGCTGCGGCGCTGCGCAGTGCCTGAGTTGTGCGGTCATCGTTGATAATCCCGACGGGACGAGCCAGACCATGCCGACCTGTGTGGTCCCTGCGGCGAACTTCAACGGCAAGGCCATCCGCACGGTCGAAGGCCATGCGAAGAACGGTGAACTTTCTGTTCTGCAAAAGGCTTTCATCGAGCATTTCGCGTTTCAGTGTGGATATTGCACCCCCGGCTTTCTGAACGAGGGGCAGGTCCTGCTGGAACGTCTGGCGAAGAAGCCAGTGCCGCGAGCGGATCTCGAGAAGACCATTGCCGAGGCGCTCGACGGCCACCTGTGCCGCTGCACCGGCTACATCAAATATCACGAGGCCGTGCGCGACGTGATTCTGGCCGATCCGGGGCGCTATCTCTCGCGGGCCTAGCGATGCTCGATCGCAACAATCGTGAGGGTTGGCCGCTGCGCTGGTGGCGACGTGATGGCGAGAGGGAACTGACGATGAGTGGGCAGATGCCAATTAAGGTCCGCGTTGCGCTCCTGGCCCTGATCATCGCCACGGCGGCGACCGACGCTGTTTCCGAGCAATCGGCAAGCCTCGCGTCGCCCGAGAGCTTCGCCTCGATTCCCGACACGGCGGCGCGATCAGCGGCGATATTCACCGAGCTCGGAAAAGTGTTGACGCATCCGCGCTGCGTGAATTGCCATCCGGCCGGCGATCGCCCGCGCCAGGGAGAACAGGGTCGCCTCCACCAGCCGCCGGTCGAGCGCGGTGCCGACGGTCATGGCCTGCCAGCCATGCGTTGTTCGAACTGCCACCAACAGGCCAACTTCGATCCTGGGGGCGTGCCGGGAAACCCGGAGTGGCAACTCGCACCGCGCGAGATGGCATGGGAAGGCAAAACGCTCGCTGAGATCTGCGCACAGATCAAGGACCCGGCACGCAATGGAAACCGCTCGCTCGACGCGCTCATTAAGCATATCGGCGAAGATCATCTGGTCGGTTGGGCTTGGGCACCCGGATATGGCCGGCAGCCAGCGCCCGGTACGCAGAAGCAAGCGGGAGCGCTCGTCGAAGCGTGGGTGAAAACCGGGGCAGTCTGTCCGAACTAGATGATTGAGACCGCCGCCCATTCCGAGTGGCCAACACACGTGCCGCCGAGCGAAGTGTTCTTCGCCGACACTCACCACAAAATTGGCCCGCTCGGCGCGAAACCGCAAGGCGAGTGCGCGATCAATCCCGTCGCTCCCGCTATCGCAAACGCGCTCGCTGATGCGACGGGCGTGCGCTTTGCCCATCTGCCGTTCACGCCAGACCGCATTTTCAGCAAGCTCTCCGGTCAGCCATGATCGGGGTAGACGGCGCAAACGCCGGACAAGCGAAGGGCGCTGTCACCATCGTGACGCAGACTCGGGTGCGGCCCGAGAGCGGCGACGCCTTCGCCCGTTGGCAAGAAGAGACCAGCGCCATCGTCGCCACCTTTCCCGGCTTTATCAAGCAGACGGTGATGCCGCCGAGCCCTCTGGCCCAGGTCGACTGGGTCATTCTCCAGCGCTTCGCCAGCACCGAGGCGGCGGTGGCTTGGCTCAATTCCGAGCAGCGGCTCAAGCGGGTCGTCGCCGTGGCGCCCATGCTGGTCGGCTCCGACGACATCAATCTCGTCCACGACGGCGGAACCGGCGTTCTGCCGTCGCCCGTCTCCGCGGTGATTTCGACCCG
>CBFGVM010000225.1:0-6799 GCA_965652015.1 uncultured Alphaproteobacteria bacterium | reverse complement strand
TGATCGACCTCTACAATCGGGTCCAGATCGGCGCGACCGTGATCGTGCAGTAGCCTGCGGACTCGCAACGCACGAGAGCATAAGTTCTGACCGTCATTCCAGGGCGCGGGCAGCGCAGGCAAGTGTACGCAGCCTGCGCAAGCTTGGCTGCGTGTGCCCGCGAGCCCGGAATCCATAACCGCGGACCGTGGTTATGGATTCCGGCTCTCGCCGCTAACGGGACCCCACGAAAATGGCCGTCTCACAGCATTCGGTCTGGCGAGCTACGGTTTCGGCCATTTTCGTGGGAGCCCGCGCGGGCTCGGCCGGAATGACGAGTCCGTTGGTATGGCCCGTTCTTTACAGTCGTCAGCGCTTGAGGCCCTTGCCGGCCAGGTCGTCGAGATAGTCCTGCCAGTAAGCGTCCCGGTTTCGACCAAGCGCGAGAAAATAATCCCAGCTGTAGATGCCGGTCGAATGCATGTCGTCGAAGACGAGGCGCACCGCGTAATTGCCGATCGGATTGACTTCGAGAATGGCGACATCCTTCTTGCCTGCAACGGTCTTGCGCTCGTCCGGTGAATGGCCCTGCACCTCCGCGCTCGGACTCTTGACGCGCAAATATTCGGCGCTCAGGTCGAACGTTTGGCCGTTATCGAACGTGACGGTCAGCGTTTTGCGGTCCTTGTGCAAGCGCAGTTCAGTCGGCCAAGGCTTCGATGCTGCGTCGCTCATGTCGACCTCGTGCTCAGGAGAGCAATCGACAACAGTAGACCACGCCGGCGCCGGCCGGTAGCGGCTCAAGGCGAGCCACAGCGAACGCCCATGCGGCAGCGCGGCCGCTTTCCCGTGATGTGATCTTCTGCTTACATGACGGCCAAAATAACCGAACCGGGCGGCCATGGGAGGCTGATTGGTCGCAAGCGAATTCGGCGAGGGGCGACAGTCAGACGCAAACGGTTTCCTCGCGATGTGTTGATCTGACTCTGCAAGGCCCATGTAGGGTCGAGCGCGCCTGCGCGAATTCCACTCGTCGCGGGGGCGCGCGCCAGGGAGGCTGAAATGGACATGATCGGGGGGGAACTCGGCTTCATGGCCGCCTCCGCGGGCAAGGCCTTCCTCATGCTGATGGAGCCGCAGCGCCTGATGTTCCTCGCGCTCGGCTGCGTCATGGGCCTCGTGCTGGGCATCATTCCCGGGATCGGCGGCCTCACCGGAACGGCGATGCTGCTGCCGTTCACCTTCAGCATGGACCCGTATGCTGCCTTCGCGCTGCTGCTCGGTCTCGGCGCGACGACCGCAACCGGCGACCCCATTCCGGCAGTTCTGTTCGGCGTGCCCGGAGGTGCCGCGTCCGCGGCAACGGTGCTCGACGGCTTCCCGATGGCGAAGAAGGGCGAGGCAGGGCGCGCGCTCAGCGCCGCCTACATGTCCTCGCTCATGGGAGGCATTTTCGGTGCGCTGCTGCTGGCCATCAGCATTCCCATCCTGCGCCCGGTGATGCTGTTCATCGGATCACCGGAGCTTCTGGCTTTTGCCGTGCTCGGCATCTCCATGGTCGCGGTATTGTCCGGCAATGCGCCGCTGCGCGGGATTACCGCCGGCTGCCTCGGCGTCATGATCGCGATGATCGGGACGGATCCGCAAACCGGCACGCTGCGCTGGACCTTCGACAGCCTTTATCTATGGGACGGCTTGCCGCTTACGCCGCTGTTGCTCGGCATCTTTGCGCTGCCTGAGCTGTGCGACCTGTTGATCGCCCGCGTGGCGATCGCGGCGAAGGGCGGCACCGCCAACATCTACAAAGGCCAGTGGCAAGGGGTGAAGGACTGCTTCACGCACTGGTGGTTGATCTTGCGATGCGCGTGGATCGGGGGCGGCATCGGCTCCATTCCCGGTATCAGCGCCTCGGTCGTGGACTGGCTCGCTTACGGCCATGCGCTCAAGACCGAGAAGGGTGCGAGCGCGACCTTCGGCAAGGGCGACGTGCGGGGCGTGATCGCGTCCGAGAGCTCCAACAATGCCAAGGAGGGCGGCGCGCTCGTTCCGACCGTCGCCTTCGGCGTCCCCGGCAGCGCCACCATGGCGATCCTGCTCGGCGCCTTCCTGATCCATGGCCTGGTCCCTGGACCCGACATGCTGACGAAGAACCTCAGCATCACCTACTCGATGGTGTGGTCGGTGGCGCTGGCAAACATCTTGGGCGCCGGCCTCTGCTACGCATTCAGTCCGCAATTCGCCAAACTCGCGACGCTGCGCTACACGCTCATCCTGCCGGCCGTGCTCGGCATCATCTATATCGGCGCGTTCGAGGCGAGCCGGCAATGGGGCGATCTTTTTACCTTGCTGTTTTTTGGTCTGGTCGGCTGGATGATGAAGCAGCTCAAATGGCCGCGCCCGCCCCTCATCCTCGGCGTCGTGCTGGGCGACATCATCGAGCGCTACCTGTTCATCTCGATCGAGCGCTACGGATTGAGTTGGATGCTTCGGCCGATTGTGATGTTGCTGTTCGCGCTCGCCATTCTCGGCTTGATCCGGCCATTCCTGCAGGATATCCGCAGCCAAGGCGGCGTGATGAGGATGCTGACCAGTTTTCAGCGGCCGACGTTCCATCCCTCGCAGCTGTTCACGATGTTCATGATCGCGCTCATCGGCGGCGCGGTGATTGCAGCCCTGCGGTGGGATTTCAGTGCCAAGATCGTGCCGCTGGTCGTGGGTACCGTCGCCTTGTCTGCCGCGGCGTTCAGCCTGTTCAACGAGATGTGCCGCAAGCCGGCAGCGGCCGCGGCCGAAGGGTTGGCGCAACATGCCCAGCACGAGGTCGCGGAAAAGATCCACATGGATTTGGTGTCCGACACCGGTCACCTGCCGGTGCGCGAGATCGCCGCCCGCGCGGCATTGTTCTTTGGCTACCTCATCGGCTTCATGGCGGTAATGGCCGTCATCGGACTTATTCCAACCGCGGGACTGTTCGTCGTTTTCTTCATGCGATACGAGGCGAAGGAGCGCTGGACCCTCGTCATCCCCTACGCCGTCGTGCTCGTGCTCTTCATCTTTGTGGCCTTCGATTATTTCATGGCCGTTCCCTGGCCGCCCACCTTGCTCGGCCAGTGGTTCCCGGCGCTCAAGGCGATCCCTTCGGTGTAGCGGCAAAAACCACTGCAGCGCCCGGCTTTGACCCGATGGCGGCGAGGTCCTAAGAAAAGCGCATGCAGGCGCGGGAGCGGGATTTGGCGGGCTCGGAGGCAGCAAGTGCTGCGAAGAGCTTGTTCCGTTCGGCCGTCAGCACGCTTCAGGCCAAGTCGCTCGCGATCGTCGGCGCCTCCGAGCGTGCCCGCTGGCCGAGCGAGATTTTCCGGAACCTGCGCGACTTCGGCTATGGCGGCCGCGTCGCGCTCATCAATCCCCGACAGAAGGAAGTCTACGGCCAACGCTGCTTCTCCTCGCTGCGCGAGCTGCCCGAGCCGGTCGACCATGCGCTGGTGATCGTGCCGGCGGTTGCGGTCGCCGACGTGCTGGTCGCCGCGGAGGAGACCGGGATCGGATCCGCCACCGTCTACGCCTCGATGATCGGTGACGGCGACGAGCCGGAGTCGAAGGCACGCGGCGCGTGGCTCAAGGACTTCACGGCGAAGAGCCGCTTGCGCGTGGCCGGGCCGAATTGCATGGGCGCTTATTCCTACCGCGAGCGCCTGTTCGGCTATCCGAACACCGATTTATGCCGGCTTGCGCCGGGATCGGTCGCCTGCATCTTCCAGTCCGGCGGATTGATTCAGTTCTGGATGAAGGCGGCAGCCGAGCGGGGGCTGCGCTATTCCTACTGCATCACGTCGGGCAACGAGCCCGATCTCAGTCTTGCCGACTACCTCAATTTCGTCATCGACGATCCGCACACGCGGCAGGTCATCCTGTTCATCGAGGGCATCCGCCGGCCGCAAGCCTTCATGCATGCGGCGGGCCGCGCGCTTGCCATGGGCAAACCGATTCTTGCCATCAAGACCGGCGCCACGGCGCCATCGCGCGCCGCTTCGCACTCCCATACCGGCGCGATCGCCGGCGATTATGCCGCCTATCTCGCCATGTGCGAGCGTTACGGCATCGTCAATTTCCGCTCGCTCGACGATCTCGTCGAAGCCGCGCTCGCCTTTGACGGTGGCCGCTTGCCCAAGGGGCCGCGCATCGGCTTCGTCACCAACTCCGGGGCAACGGTCGATCTGCTTTATGATTATGCCGACACCGAGAGCGCGGCCATGCCCGACTTCACCGACGAGACCAAGGCGGCGCTGCTGCCGCTGATGCAGCCGGGGATCACACCGAAAAATCCCCTCGATGTCGGCATTCCTTCAACGCTCGAAGTGGCCGCCAAACTCTGCGAGACCGCCGCGCGCGATCCCAATATCGACATGGTGGCGTGGACCGCGCCCATGCCGCGAAAGGGCGAGCCGTGGGGCGATCCTGCCGCGCTGCGGCGGATACTCGATAAGACCGACAAGCCGATCGTGGCCTTCGGCCGCGTGATTCAGCAGCTGAGCGAGGAGCAGTTCGCGGATCACCGGGCCGCCGGATTTCCATTTCTGCAGGGGATCGAACCGACGATCCGCGCGCTCCGCGGCTTGTGGTTTCACGCTGCGCGGCGAGGCCGCCTGCCGCCGACGCCGCCGCCTGCCCCGCCCAGCGATCTGTCACCAGCAACGCTCGAGGCGACGCTTGCGCGCTACGGCATCACGCTGCCGAGAAGCCAGGCCGTTGCGACTGCCGCCGAGGCTGCAAGCGCGGCCGAGCGCATCGGCTTTCCGGTCGCGCTGAAGATTCGCTCGCGCGATATTTTGCACAAGACCGAAGTCGGCGGCGTCGCCCTCGACTTGCCTGACCGCGATGCAGTGGAAGCGGCTGCCGAGGCGCTGTCGACCCGTGCCGCGCAGGCTTCCGCCCGGATCGAGGGCTTTCTCGTGCAGGAGATGGTGACCGGCATCGAGGCGATCGTCGGTGCGCGCAGCGACCCGCTCTACGGCCCGCTGCTGCTCATCGGCTCGGGTGGCGTCCTGGTCGAGCTGGTCGAGGACGCAGCGTTGCGGCTGCTTCCAGTAGCCGCCGAGGACGTGGGTGCGATGATCGACGGCCTGAAATTGGCGCGCCGCCTCTCCGGCTTTCGCGGCGGGCCCGCCGCCGATCGCGCGACGCTCGAAGCCGCCGCACTCGCGCTCGGCCGGTTCTTTCTCGACCACCGAGCCAGGATAAAAGAGATTGAGATCAACCCGCTGACCGTACGAGCCGGCAAAGCCGGCGCCATCGCCGTCGACGTGCGGGTATTGTGGCAGGAGGGCACGGAGGAAGCATAGATCGATGGATTTCGAACTGCCGGAAGAGTTGCGGATCCTCAAAGCCAACCTGCGGCGCTTCGTCGACAACGAGCTGATCCCGATCGAGCGGGAAACCACCGACGGCGAAGAGATCAAGCCGGAATATCTCAAGCGATTCGAACGCCGCGCGAGAGAACTCGGCATCTGGCAACTCGACGTGCCGACCGAATACGGCGGAGGCGGCATGTCCGTTCTCGCACGCGCCGTCGTATGGGAAGAGCTCTCGCGCACCATCGCCATTCCGGCGCGCGGCGAGGGTATTACCGGTCCCTCTCCCCGCGGCATTCTTTACGCGCTCCAGGGCGAGATGAAGGAGAAGTACCTGCTGCCGCTGCTGCGCGGCGAGAAGAAGGCCTGCTTCGCGCAAACCGAGCCCGATGCCGGCTCCGATCCCGGCAGCATGCGCACCACCGCCGTGCGCGACGGCGATCACTACGTGATCAACGGCGTCAAGCGCTTCATCACCGCCGCGAGCGATGCCGATTTCATGCAGCTCATGGTCGCGACCGACCGCGCCAAAGGCTCGCGCGGCGGCATCTCCTGCTTCATCGTGGACATGGACGCGCCCGGCGTGAAGCTCGGGGCTTGTTACGAGACCATGATGGGCGACAAGCCTTGGGAAATCGTGCTCGAGAACGTGCGCGTGCCGGCGAGCCACCGCGTCGGCGCGGAAGGCGAAGGGATGCGGTACGGCCAACAGTGGCTCAATATCGGCCGCCTCAAGCATGGTGCGCATGCGCTCGGGGTGGCCGAGCGGTGCCTGGAAATGGCGACGTCGTATGCCAAGCAGCGTTCGACCTTCGGCCGTCCGCTCGCCGAGCGCCAGGCGGTGCAGTGGATGCTGGCCGACATGTTCATCGAATTGCAGGTCGCGCGGCTGCTCGTCTACAAGACCGCGACACGCCTCGATCAAGGCGACGAGGCGCGCGAGGACTCCTACGTGGCCAAATATTACGCCGACGAAATGGCCTTCAAGGCCGCCGATGCGTGCATGCAGATCCACGGCGGCATCGCGCTCACCACCGATCTTCCGATCGAAAAGATCTGGCGTCAGCAGCGCAGCTTCCGCATCACCGAAGGCGCCAGCGAGGTGATGAAGATGGTCATCGCACGCCACGTGCTCAAGACCTACGGTTGATGCATCATGATCAAGCGCGTGCGGATGGTGCGAAGAATCCGCGTCCGCCTTGACTTTATGGGCGCTTTCGCGAGCAAGCTGCGCAGATGAGGATCGCGTAGCCCGGCATGAATACCGCGCGTTATCGACTCGGCGTTGATGTGGGCGGCACCCACACCGATCTGGTTCTGCTCGATACGACAACGGGCGAACTTTCGGTCGAGAAGGTCGCGAGCACGCCGAGAAATCCCGCGCTCGGTGTACTCGAAGGTTTAGCCAAGTTCATTGCAAAAGGCATCCCGCCGTCGCAGATCGGTTTTTTCGCGCACGGCACCACCATCAC
>CBFGVM010000224.1:0-6811 GCA_965652015.1 uncultured Alphaproteobacteria bacterium | reverse complement strand
AGAACTTGCGGCGAAGCTGACCATCAATCTTCCCAAATCGGCTCCTGAAAGAGGCGAGATCACCGCGGCGGAGATCGAGAAGATTCTTACAAGCGCGCGATTGACGGCTGCTTCGGTCGAGGACCGCGGCACGAGCGACCCGCGCATTGTGCTCGAACTGCCGGACGATATTGTGCCTGCAGGTCTGCCGGACTACACCTTCAACTTCGAGCACAATCGCCTGCCGCTTAACATTACCGTCAGGCTCGGCGACCCAAAAACCTACGAGAGAGCGAAACTGTTGAACAAAATCAGCGCCATGGTGTGGCAGGTCGGCAGCCTCGCGCGCACCGACGAATATTTCTATTACTTCTTGTGGCCCAAGGGCTCCACATCCGTGCTGGGTTTCCGGGCCGAAGGCATGACCGCGGAGGTTCAGGTCAGTGTCAGCAAATCGTCCCTGGAGGAGGGAACCATCACGAAGGAAGACATCGAGCGCATCCTCGCAAGCGCGCGAGTGATCCCCGCCAACGAATCGGACAAAAAGTAGCAGAACGCCGACGCAAGCCTCACGAGCATTTAGCGCGCGGTTCGCCCGACCGAAGTCAGATCCGCACGTGGAGCGCGGCCGCGCCCGAACTCCTGCCGACGAATGGGCGGCGATAGGTTTCGTGCAGCCACAGCACTGTCACGAAGGTGACTGCAGCCGCGGCCATGATCAGAAACGCCGGCGCGATCTCATCGCCGGTGCGCTCGACCAACCAGGTCGCGAAGAGCGGCGTCAAGCCACCGATCACCCCGAAGGTGATGTTGTACCCGAGCGCGACCGCCGTGCAGCGCACCTGCAACGGCGCAGCCTCCACCATTATGCTGGGCTGCGCGCCGCCAAAAAGCCCGACGATCATGACGAGGCCGAGCTGGCCGAGCTGCGCCGCTAGCACCGACGTATGGTTCAACAGCAGGAACAGCGGCACGGCGCCGACGAAGCCGAGAATGCAGGCGAGCAGCAGAACGGGTTTGCGTCCAATACGATCCGTCAAAGCGCCGGTCGCGAGCACGACCGGCAACAGCACCGCCATGCTGACCGAATTGATCTCGAGCGCACGCGCGGGTGCGATGCCGTCGGCCGTCTGCAGCCAACTCACGAGGTAGACGAAGCCGACATAGAAGCTGACCGCGTTGAATACCGATAGACCGGCAAAACCAAGGACGATCCGCCAGTGGTCGTGCAACGTCTCGACGATGGGAGCGCGCTTGCGCCGCTCGGCCGGGACCGTCTCCAGCACGTGCCGGCGCAGAAAGTAACCGGCGATGCCCACCACCAGGCCGAGCAGGAACGGGATGCGCCATCCCCAGGCGTCGAGTGCCGCCTCCGACATCGATGCCGCAAAGCCCGCGCCCACGGCCGAGCCGAGCAGGATGCCACCGGTCGCGCCGCACGCTGCCATTGCGCCCATTACGCCGCGGCGGCCGTCCGGGGCATGTTCGACGAGGAACACCATCGAGCTCGTATATTCGCCGCCGACCGAAAGCCCCTGCACCATGCGCAGGAGCGTGAGCGCGATCGGGGCTGCAAGGCCGAGCGTCGCATATCCGGGCAGGACTCCGATCAAGAACGTCGGTATCGCCATGGCGGCAACCGAAAAGGTGAGCGCCGCGCGGCGCCCGAAACGATCGCCGATATGGCCGATCAGGGCGCCCCCGACGGGTCGCATCACATAGCCCAGCGCGAACACGCCGAAGGCGGAAAGAAGCTGGGCGACCGCATCCTCGTGCGGGAAGAAGTGGCGGCCGATCGCGGTGGCGAAATAGCCGTAGATAGCAAAATCGTACCATTCGAGCACATTGCCGATCAGGCCCGCGGCGATCACCCGGCGTGTCTGCGACGAATCCATCTGGGCCCCCGATCCGACGATCCTTGAACAAATTAGGCTTTGACCATTGCCTGTAACGATGCCGTGATATGAAAAGGCATGAGCACGCTCAAGTGGTTCATGATCTACGCTCTGCTCGGCTATGGCGCGCTGGTCGCGCTGCTCTATCTCTCGCAGCGGGCGATTCAGTATTTTCCCGAGCGCCTTCGCACGGCGCCCGCCGCGGCTGGCCTGGCGCAGGCGCAAGAGGTGGTGCTGGACACAGCCGACGGCGAGCACGTGATCGCCTGGCATGTGCCGCCGCGTGGCAATAAGCCGGTGGTCCTCTATTTCCACGGCAATGGCGGCTCGCTGCGGATGCGGGTCGATCGCTTCCGCGATCTCACTGCGGACGGGACCGGGCTCGTGGCGCTGAGCTACCGTGGCTATGCCGGCTCGAGCGGCGCACCCACCGAAGCAGGCCTCATGAGCGACGCGTTGGCGGCCTATGCGTTCACAACAGCGCGTTACTCGGCCGAGCGCATCGTGCTGTGGGGCGAATCGCTCGGCTCCGGGGTTGCGATTGCGCTCGCGGCGGAAATGCCGGTCGGGTACCTCGTCCTCCAGTCGCCTTTTACTTCGGCGCTCGATGTCGGCTTGCAGAGATATTGGTTCGTGCCGGTGCGATTATTGATGAA
Source organism: uncultured Alphaproteobacteria bacterium (assembly GCA_965652015.1). Taxonomy (GTDB): domain Bacteria; phylum Pseudomonadota; class Alphaproteobacteria; order Rhizobiales; family Xanthobacteraceae; genus VAZQ01. The sequence goes on along the minus strand of CBFGVM010000224.1, from coordinate 4,281 downwards.
GGACCAGTTCCGCTCGGACTTGCGCATCGGCAAGGTCACGGCGCCGGTGCTGGTATTGCACGGCGACCGCGACAATATCGTGCCGATCGCAATGGCGGAGCGGCTCTATGGTTTGATCAACACGCCCAAGCGGTTCGTTCGATTCGCGGGCATCGGGCACAACGACCTCGGCAGACCGGCGGTCGAGGCGGCAAAACAGTTCATCGGCGAGCGGTGATCCGCCGTCGGATGCTTCTCTGCCATAAAATACTCCATTCCTGGGCTCAGCATGTGGCCTGCCGGTCACACCCGTAAGAATTCGCCGCTTGCTTCGAGTTCAACGGTGCTTGTTCCCGTGCGCGTGACGAGAAGTCGTCTTAGGATCGGCGTGGGTAAGGCCCCGTCGGGGAGATACGAAATGGCTGAGTTCGTATCCAACTACGGCATCTGGATCGTCGTCGCATTCATTGCGCTCGAAAGCGTGGGCATTCCGTTGCCTGCCGAGGCGGCTTTGATCGCGGCCGGATTTTTCGCCGCCCGAAACCACGGCATCGATATTTGGGCGTTGATCACGGCCGCAATCGTTGCCGCGATCTTCGGCGAGATCGTCGGCTTTTGGATCGGCAGGCGATTCGGGCATCAGCTCTTGATGCGCTATGGCACCCATCTTGGAATGAACGAAGGACGCATCAGGGTCGGGCAATGGCTGTTCGTGCGATACGGCGGTAGGTTCGTTTTCATTGCTCGCTTTTTGCCGTTCCTGCGCAACATGGCGGCCGTGCTTGCCGGTACGAATTCCATGGAGCAGCGCAGTTTCTATTTCGCCAGCGCGACCGCGGCCGCTGCCTGGATCATATGCTACGGCCTTGCCGCCTACTCCTTTGGCGAGGCATTCGCGGATGTGGCGTCACCCGCGGCGGTTTGCTTGGGCTTGGCAGCGGCGTTGATCGTCCTGACCGTGCCGGCGCTCATTCTGCGCTATGAAAAGCGGTTGTTGGCCGAAGCCGAACTCCTGCCAAGAACCTCTCTCGGACTCATACCTGCAGATAGCGCTGCGCAACCGTCGCGTCGGCCGACAATTCCGTCGACGTGCCCGTCCACACCACCTGTCCCTTCTCGATAATCGCGTGCCGGTCGGCGAGCTTAACGAGCGCGCCGAGATGCTTGTCGACGATGAGAATGGCCTGGCCCTGCGCCTTCAGGCGGGCGAGGCACTGCCAGATCTGAAGCCGCAGCAGCGGCGCCAGTCCTTCGGTCGCCTCGTCGAGGATGAGCAGTTTGGGATTCGTCATCAGCGCGCGACCGATCGCCAGCATCTGCTGCTCGCCGCCGGAAAGCTCGTTGCCCATGTGGCGTCGCCGCTCCGCAAGCTGCGGGAAAAAATCGTAGACGCGCTCCAGCGTCCATCGCGAGGCGAAGCGCGATGCGGCCGTGGCAATCAGATTCTCCTCAACCGTTAGGCTCGGAAAGATCTGCCGGCCCTCGGGGACGAGGCCGAGCCCTGCCTGGGCGATGCGGTATGGGGGCAACCCGATCAGCGACAGGCCCTCCAAGTCCGCACTGCCGCCGCAGGCGGGCAGCAGGCCCATGATGGTGCGGATGGTGGTGGTCTTTCCCATGCCATTGCGGCCGAGCAGGGTGACGACTTCGCCCGCTCCGACCCGCAAGCAGATGTCGAACAGAACCTGCGCCGGGCCGTAGGCGGCTTGCAGATGATCGACGGTCAGCATCCTCACTCCATCTCGTCGCCGAGATAGGCCGCAACCACTCGCGGATCGGCGCGTACGGCCGCAGGTATGCCGCTCGCGAGGATGCGCCCGTAGAGCAAGACCGAGATGCGGTCCGCGAGCGCGAATACCGCGGTCATGTCGTGTTCGACCAGCAGCACGGAAAAGCGTCCCTTGAGCCGTCGCAACAGCTCGACGAGGCGGGCGGTCTCCTCGCGTCCGGTGCCGGCCATAGGTTCATCGAGCAGCAGGACCTTGGGCTGCATCGCCAGCGCAATCGCGAGTTCGAGCGCGCGTTTCTCGCCATGCGCGAGCTCACCCGCCGGCACGTGCGCGCGTTCGCCCAAGCCGACGTCGGCGAGCGCTGCCATTGCCGGGCCGTTCAGGGCATCCTCCGCGGCCGCGCGGCTGAGGAAGCGAAAGCTCGAGCCGGAGCGCGATTGCACCGCGAGCGCGACGTTCTCGAGCGCGGAGAAGCCGGGAAGGATCGAGCTCACCTGGAACGACCGCGCCAAGCCAGCTGCGGCGCGGGCGTGCACGGACAAGCCGGTGATGTCGCGCCCGCCGAACAGGATGCGGCCCGAGTCGGGGGCGATGAGCCCGGAGATCTGATTGATCAGCGTCGTCTTGCCGGCGCCGTTCGGCCCGATGACAGCGTGCAGCTCGCGCGGCATGAGGTCGAAAGTCACGTCATCGGTCACCACGAGCGCGTCGAATGATTTGCGCAGCTTTTGCAGGCGCAGCACCGGCTCATCCACGGATGAACCTCCGCACGACCGCGCTCATCAGGCCGATCAAGCCGCCGCGCGCGAATAAAACGATGAGCACGAGCACCGGTCCGAAGATCGCCTTCCAGTGCTCGGTGACGCCGGAGAGCCACTCCTCCGCCAGGAGATAGGCGGCAGCCCCGATGATCGCGCCGTCAAGCGAGCCCAATCCGCCTAGCAGCACCATGACGATCAACTCGCCCGAGCGCTGCCAGGACATGTAGGCGGGACTGACGAACTCCGTGGCATTGGCAAGCAGGAAACCGGCAAGCCCCGCCAAGGCGCCGGCGACGACGTACATGGCGAGCTGGAAGCGGTAGACGTCGAAGCCGATGGTCGCCACGCGGACCGGATTTTCCTTCGCCCCCCGCACGACGCGCCCGAAGCGCGAGGCGACGAGCGCGCGACAAAACAGGTAGGTGGCGAGAAGACAGAACAAGACGACGTAATAGAACGCGTGGTCGTTTCGCAGCAGCGCGACACCCGCGAGCGTGTTGCGCGCGGCGATGGTGAGCCCGTCGTCGCCACCGAAAGGGGCGAGCGAGCTTGCGGTGAAGAACGCCATTTGTCCGAAAGCAAGCGTAATCATGATGAAGTAGACGCCTGTGGTGCGCAGGCAAACCATGCCGGTCAAGAACGCGAATACTGCGGAGACGGTGAGCGCCACGGGCAGCGACACGAGCGCATCGGTGATCCCATAGACCGAGAGAATGCCGACGGAATAGGCGCCGAGACCGATGAAGGCGGCGTGGCCGAACGAGATCAGCGCGCTAAAGCCGACGAGGAGATCGAGCGCGACCGCAGCAATAGCGAAGATCATCACTCGTGATCCGAGGCTCATCAGATAGCTGCCGCCGGTGAACGACGCCACCGCCGGACGCAGCGCGAGCACCAAGAAAATTCCTGCCGGCAGCGTTGCCGCCGGCAGACCGCCGCGCGGGCGAGGCAGGGATGCCGCGAGGGAAGCCGGCATCTCAGCGGCCCTTCGCCGGGAACAGCCCGGTCGGCCGGATATAAAGCACGACCGCCATCAACAGGTAGATCAGCATCGAGGCGATGGCCGGCCCCACGGTGCGCGCCGGCGATGGCCCCATGACGAGGCGCAGGATGTCGACCGCGAACGAGCGCCCGAGCGTATCGACGAGGCCGATGAGCAGGGCGGCCACAAAGGCGCCGCGGATCGAGCCGATGCCGCCGATGACAATGACGACGAAGGCGAGAATGAGAACGGTATCGCCCATTCCGGGCTCCACCGACAGGATCGGCGCGATCATGATGCCCGCAAAGCCCGCGAGCATGGCGCCGAAGCCGAACACGATCATGAACAGGCGGCGGATATTGACGCCGAGCGCGGAGACCATCGCGGCATTAGTCGCCCCGGCACGCACCAGCATGCCGATCCGGGTATGGGCCACGAGCCCGTAGAGCAACGCGGCGACGACGAGCCCCGAGGCGATCACCACGAGCCGCCACACCGGATAGAGCAGGCCGTCGGCGAGCTTGACCGAACCGGAGAAGAGCTCCGGTATCGGCAGGCTGAGCGGCGCCGCGCCCCAGACGAGCTTCACCCCCTGATTGAGGAAAAGGATGATGCCGAAGGTGGCGATGACGTGATCGAGATGATCCCGGTCGTAAAGATGCCGAAATACCGCGAATTCGAGCAGAAGTCCGAACGCGAGCGTGGCGGCAAGCGCCAGCACGAGCGCGGCGAGAAAGCCGCCGGTGAGCGCGTAGAAGGCGACCACGAGATAGGCGCCAAGCATGTACTGCACGCCGTGCGCCAGGTTGATGAAATCCATCACCCCGAA
>CBFGVM010000223.1:0-6815 GCA_965652015.1 uncultured Alphaproteobacteria bacterium | reverse complement strand
GTCGCGGCGCCCGGTGCGCGAACGGTCCTATCCGGCATTGTTGTGTTCCCACTTACAATTCGGTTCGCCCCCGATATCAGGGTTCAAACCCCAAAAATCAACCCGGAAACGACGGGTTCTCCATCATCCGCCGATGAGCTTGCTCACGACCTTGGCGGTATAATCCACCATCGGCACCACCCGTGCGTAATTGAGCCGGGTCGGGCCGATCACGCCGAGTACGCCGACGATGCGGCCGGCGCCGTCGCGGTAAGGCGCGATAATGGTGGAAGAGCCTGAGAGGGAGAACAGCTTGTTCTCCGAGCCGATAAAGATACGGGCGCCTTCGGCGCGCTCGGCCCGGCCGAGGAGATCGATGACCCCACGCTTGGTTTCGAGATCATCGAACAGAAGGCGCACCCGCTCCAGGTCCTCGACCGCCTTGAGATCGTCGAGCAAGTGAGCCGCGCCACGCACGATTAGCTTTCGCTCATCCGACTCCCCGCCCGACCAGCTCGCGAGGCCAGCGGCGACGATCTTCTGAGTGAGTTGGTCGAGTTCGGCCTGCGCCGCCGCGAGCGCTTTCTCCAGCTCGACCTTGGCCTCCACCAATGTACGGCCGCGCACATGAGCATTGAGGAAGTTCGCGGCCTCGGTGAGGGAGGCTGCGGGCAGCCCCATCGAGACGTTGATGATGCGATTCTCGACTTGTCCATCCTCGCCGACCAGGATGACCAGTGCGCGCTCGGGCTCGAGCCGCACGAATTCGATGTGCTTCAGTCGCACGTTCGACTTTGCTGTCAGCACCACCCCGGCTGCGCGCGTGAGGTCAGAGAGCATGACGGAGGCTTCATTGAGCACGGCCTCCATGGATTTTCCGGCGGCCGCCACCTTGGCCTCCATCTCGCGCCGGTCGGATTCGGCGAGGTCGCCGATCTCCATCAATGCGTCGACGAAGAAGCGCAAGCCGAGCTCGGTCGGCAGCCGCCCGGCCGACGTGTGCGGCGCATAAATGAGACCGAGCTGCTCCAGGTCCGACATCACATTGCGCACGGAGGCGGGCGAGAGCGGGGTCGTGATCAATCGGGAGATATTGCGCGAGCCTACAGGCTCGCCGGTGGCAAGATAGCTCTCGACGATCTGTCGGAAAATATCGCGCGAGCGCTCGTTGAGTTGTGCGAGGCTCACCTGTGTCGCGCCGATCGGGACGTCGTGGGACAATCATCTCTCCATTCAAACGCGACAGAATGGTCCATTCCGAGTGCGCAGTTCAAGCCTTATAGGCTTTGCCGGCTCATCCGTCGCTGCTAGCTTGCAGCAGTACGAGTATTTTTAGCCGCAGGAGGATCGAGGATGACAAGATTAAGCAAGCTTGCGGTCGGCGCCGCAATCGTGGGCCTCCTTTCAACTGTGTCTGGCGGCGCGCACGCGCAGACCGTGATCGAGGAATGGTCCACCGCCAAACTTCCGGCACCGCCCGCACTCAAGCCTGCAACGATCGTTCCGAACGAGACGGCGCTGCTGGTGATGGATTTCACCAAGCAGACCTGCACCAACGAACGCCGTCCGCGTTGCGCGCGCTCGGTGGCAAAAGTTCTCAACCTGGTGACGCAAGCACGCGGCAAGGGCGCTTTCATCGTCTACAGCGTCGCCGTGCCCGGTTCGGTCCCTTCCGACATTCTCCCTGAGCTTACGCCGGCGGCGGGAGAGCCGGTGCTGCCTCCCTTGGGGCCAGACAAGTTCATCGCCAGCGATCTCGAGAAGACGCTTAAGGATAAGGGCGTCAAGGCGGTGGTCGCGATGGGGACGCAGGCACAGACTTCGGTGCTGCATACGGCCGGCGCAGCGGCGCTGCGGGGATTCAAAGTGATCGTTCCGGTCGACGGCATGTCCGCCGATGATGTGTTCCCCGAACTCTATACCGCCTGGCACCTCGCCACCGCGGCACGCATCAGCCCGCAGGTGACGTTGACCAAGTTCGACCTCATCGGCTTTTGAACTCGTCGGCTGCTTCGCTTCGCCCTCTTGTGGGTCGCGGCGCCGGCCCCTAAAAGCTTGCCGCGTATGCAGGAGACCAGGATGCGACCGAGCCGCCGACAGCCCGACGAGCTGCGCGCGATCTCGCTCGAGCGCGGCGTGGTGAAATACGCCGAGGGCTCCTGCTTCGTGAAGTTCGGCGACACCCATGTGCTGGTGACGGCGACGCTCGAGGATCGCCTACCCCCTTGGCTCAAGGGACAGGCGCGCGGCTGGGTGACCGCCGAATACGGCATGCTGCCGCGCGCTACCTCCGAGCGCACCCGCCGGGAGGCATCCGCCGGCAAGCAGAGCGGGCGCACGATCGAGATCCAGCGGCTGATCGGACGCAGTCTGCGCGCGGTGCTCGATCTCCCTGCGCTCGGCGAGCGGCAGATCACGATTGACTGCGACGTGATCCAAGCCGACGGCGGAACCCGCACTGCGGCCATCACCGGCGCGTGGGTCGCGCTGCACGATTGCATCGCCTGGATGAAGACGCGCGAGATGGTGACGGCGGAGCCGCTGCGCGACCATGTCGCCGCCATCTCTTGCGGTATCTGCAATGGCACGCCGGTACTCGATCTCGATTATGCCGAGGATTCACACGCTGACACGGATGCCAATTTCGTCATGACGGGCAGCGCACGAATCGTCGAGGTGCAGGGCACGGCTGAGAAGATCCCTTTCACCGAGGAGCAGTTCCTCGGCCTGCTTGCGCTCGCGAAGAAGGGGGTGATGAAACTCGTCGACCTGCAGAAACTGGCGGTGATGTGAGCGGGCGTTGCGGGGGTCGCGATGAGTTCGAAAGCCGCCCAGCATCGCCGCCTGGCTGGCCGCCTCGTGATCGCGACGCACAATCCGGGCAAGCTCAAGGAAATGCGCGAGCTTCTTATGCCGTTCGGAATTGACGCGCTCTCTGCAGGCGAGCTCGGTTTGCCTGAGCCGGCGGAGAACGGCGCGACCTTCAAGGAGAATGCGCGCATCAAGGCGCGCGTTGCGGCGACCGCCTCGGGTTTGCCGGCATTCGCGGATGATTCCGGGCTCACCGTCGATGCGCTCGGTGGCGCGCCCGGTATCTACTCGGCGCGCTGGGCGGGTCCCGAAAAGGACTTCCGGCGTGCCATGCAGGCGGTGGAAGACAAGTTGCGCGAGCGCGGCGCGCACGCGCGCGGCCAGCGCAAGGCCCAGTTCGTTTGCGCGCTCTGCCTCGCCTGGCCCGACGGACACATTGAAGAATTCGACGCCGCCGTGCACGGCACCCTTGTCTGGCCGCCACGCGGCGACAAGGGTTTCGGATACGATCCCATGTTTTTGCCGGATGGCCACGCGCTGACCTTCGGCGAGATGACGAATACGGAGAAGCATGGCCTGCCACCGGCGGGCAAGGGACTCTCGCACCGCGCCCGCGCGTTCCTAAAGCTCGCGGAGGCTTGTCTTGCAGAATCTTGACCGCGCCGACGCGCCGGCGTTCGGCGTCTACATCCATTGGCCGTTCTGCCTGTCGAAATGTCCCTATTGCGACTTCAACAGCCATGTGCGCCATGCCGCCATCGACGAGGCCCGTTTCACGCGCGCCTTCGCCGCCGAGATCGCCGCGACCGCTGCGCGCGTTCCCCGGCGCACCGTCTCCACCATCTTCTTCGGCGGCGGCACGCCATCGCTGATGCAGCCTGCGACGGTCGGCACGATCATCGACGCCGTCGCGCGGCATTGGCCCATAGCGCCGGATGCCGAGGTCACGCTCGAAGCCAATCCGACCAGCGTCGAAGCAAGACGCTTTCATGGTTTTCGCACAGCCGGCGTCAACCGCGTCTCGCTGGGCGTGCAGGCGCTGGAGGACAGAGCGCTCAAAGAGCTTGGGCGGCTGCATTCGGCGCAGGAGGCGCTCGAGGCGGTGGCAATCGCCCGCTCGATCTTCGAGCGCTATTCCTTCGATCTGATTTACGCGCGCCCCGGCCAGACGCCGCAAGCCTGGGCCGCCGAGCTCAGGCGCGCGACCGCCGAGGCTGGCGAGCATCTTTCGCTCTACCAACTCACGATCGAGCAGGACACGCCGTTTGCAGCGCTGCACGCGGCCGGCAAGCTCGTCCCTCCCGGCGACGACACCGCCCGCGCCCTCTATGACACGACCCAGAGCGTGTGCGCGAGCGCCGGTCTTCCCGCATATGAGATCTCAAACCACGCGCGTCCGGGCGCCGAGTGCCGGCACAATCTCATCTACTGGCGCGGACACGAATATGCCGGTATCGGGCCCGGCGCCCATGGACGGCTCGACATCGCCGGCGAGCGCCGCGCCACGGCAACCGAGAAGGAGCCGCAGAACTGGCTCATGCGGGTGGAATCGTTCGGTCATGGCGTGGTTAGCGACCAGGCGCTCACACGCGAGCAAATGGCGGACGAGTTTTTGCTGATGGGATTGCGGCTAGCCGAGGGAATCGATCTCGCGCGCTACGCGCGCCTCGCGGGCCGGCCGCTCGACGCGCGCCGTCTGGCCCTGCTGCGCGGGCAAGGCGCGATCGAGACGACGGCGAGCGGCAGGCTGCGCGTCACCCGCGCCGGTTTTCCCGTGCTCGATGCGGTGATTGCCGATCTGGCAGCCTGAGAAGAGCTACGTCGCCGACCCACCGAATCCCTTGGGCGGCGGGCTGATGATCTGCCCGCCGGTCGGCGATACTCGCATCACCGCGAGCCCGCGCTGGTTGGTGCCGTCGGGTCGGAATCGGAACAACCCGTCGATCCCAGTGAAGCCCGATGAGGTGGTCAGAACCTCTTCCGAGAAGCGCTGCTTGCCCTGGGTTTTGACGAGCGCTGCGACCAACGCGACGGCATCGTAGGCAAGGGAAGCGGTGCGCACGGGATCCTTGCCATAGCGGGTCCGGTAGCGGCCGGAGAAGTTGCGAAAGCCGGTTGAATCCGGTCCTGCATACCAGGCGCCGTCGAGCAAGGGGTTGGAGAAGATTTGCGCGTCCTCCCATAAGCCCGTGCCGAGCAGCTGCACGCGTTTGGTGTCGATGCCGTTCGCGGTCAGCGTCTGCACCACGGTGGGTACGGCGTCGGCGCCGTCCGGAATGAAGATCGCGTCCGCACGGCTTGCGGCCTGCGCGACGTTGCGCACTGGGCCCTGCATCTGTGTCCGATCGAGCGGATAACGCTCGAGCGCGATGACACGGCCGCCGCCGCGCCCCACCGCTTGTTTGAAAGCTGCTTCCGCCACACTGCCATAGGCGTTGTCCGGAACGAGCGCCGCGAACGACCGCCGGCCCTGGCTCGCGGCGTAGCTGATAATGCGTTCGACATCGGACTCCGGCAGAAAGCTCAGCAGATAAACGCCGCGCGCCGCCACATTGGTGTCGGTCGAGAACGCGATCACCGGCACGCCGCGAGCGCGCGCGGCTCGTGCCACCGGGCCGACGGTCAGCGCAAACAGCGGCCCCAGGATGATCTCCGCCCCCTCGTCGAGCGCCTGCTGGGCTGCCTGCTGCGCACCGGCCGCGCTGCCCGCGTCATCCTTCACCAGCAGCTGGAGATCGGGATTGTTGAACTCTGCGAGCGCCATCTCGGTGGCGTCGCGCATGGATTGGGCGGCGACCGCCGCGTTGCCGCTTGCCGACAATGGCAGGATCAGGCCGGCCTTGACCTTGCCTTCGCCGATCGGGGTGGTCGTGGGCTGTGACGGTGCGGCCGGCGTCGACCGCAGATCGGAAAGGTTGCCCGAGCAGCCCGCCAGCAAGAGGATGGATGCGAGCGCGGCAAACCACGGAGAACGCCGCGCAGGCTGCGAGCCCCAGGCCTGCGGTCCTCCGAACATGGGCAGCGGTCTCCTCGTCGCCGACCGAGACTGTGACGCCAGCCCACGCCGGCAATCAGGCATTTTCTCGGTGAATGGTTAACCAAATGAAAAGGATAACGATTTTTTAAGCCGGCCATGACGCGGCTGGGTCGCACCGCTACAGTAAGGAGAATGAGGCGGACGATCGCAACCGAGAGCCCAAGCGCGTTTCGCGCCGCCCGGCATTATGTTCTCAACGGCCGTTCCACCGCCGCACCGGCGCTGCCGGCCGGGCTCTATCTAGTCGCCACCCCGATCGGCAACTTGCGCGACATCACCGTGCGGGCGCTCGAGGTACTTGCGGCCGCCGACCTGATCGCCTGCGAGGACACTCGAGTCACCCGCAAGCTTCTCGACCACTATGGCATCGCGACCCCACTCACCGCTTATCACGAGCACAATGCCGCGCAGGCGCGACCGAAGCTCATCGCTCGGCTCGCCGGCGGCGGCGCCATCGCACTGGTCTCGGACGCCGGCACACCGCTCGTATCCGACCCCGGCTACAAGCTGGTGCGCGAAGCGCGCGCCGCGGGCGCAAACGTGACCGCGTTGCCGGGGCCATCGGCGGTGCTCGCGGCGCTCACGCTGAGCGCGCTGCCGACCGACCGTTTTTTCTTCGAGGGCTTCCTGCCGGCCAAGGAAGCAGCACGGCGCGCGCGCATCGCTGAGCTCAAGCGCATTCCAGCAACGCTTGTGCTGTTCGAGAGCGGCGCGCGAATCGCAGCATCGCTCGCTGACCTCGCCGCTGGGCTTGGCTCGCGCGAGGGGGCAGTCTGTCGCGAGCTTACCAAACTCTACGAAGAGGTCCGGCGCGGCGATCTCGCCACGCTCGCGCGCGAGGCGGCGGAAGCGGACGAACCGCGCGGCGAGATGGTCATTGTCGTAGCACCAGCCGAGGGTGAGCGCGAGGTAAGCGCGATCGATCTCGACGTGCTGATCCGTCAGGCGCTCGACCGCCTCTCGGTCAAAGAGGCGGTCGCCGAAATCG
>CBFGVM010000222.1:0-6829 GCA_965652015.1 uncultured Alphaproteobacteria bacterium | reverse complement strand
GCTGGCTTTCGCCTCCGGCATCAATGCCCAGCGCGAGATCGCAGTGGCGCGGCGGCTGATCGAGCGGGCGATACCGGTTGACGCCGACGAGCTCGCGGATGCTGGCAAGCCGCTCACGGCGCTGCTCAAGGCGAAGGTTTAAAACGTCGCCGGCAGGAACGAGAACGACAGAGGACACCGATGAACGGGGAGAAAGCGCGCGTTGGGATCGTGGGCGTCGGCCGCATGGGGCTTGCGATGCTCAAGCATCTCGTCAAGCAAGGCTATCAGGTGACCGCCTGCGACATCGATGACAAGCAATTGGCCAAGGCGCGCGATACCGGCGCCGCTGCGGTTGCGACCCCGGCAGAAGTGGCGCGCGCGGCCGATTTCGTCATCGTCGCCGTCGGCTATGACGACGAGGTCCGTCAGGTCGTGCTCGAGGTGGATGGATTGCTCGCCAATCTCGCGCCCAGCTCGATCATCGCGGTGTCCTCGACCGCCAAGCCGGACACCGTCAAGGCACTCGATGAGCAGGCCAAGGCGAACGGCGTCGCCATTCTCGACGCGCCAATCTGCCGTGGCCGCTTCGCCGCGGACGACGGAACGCTGCTCGCGCTTGTCGGCGGCAAGCCCGACGTGGTCGAGCGCGGACGCCCGATCTACCGCTGCTTCTGCTCCGACTATGCCCATCTCGGCGAGGTCGGGCACGGTCAAGTCGGCAAGACCATGAACAACCTGCTGCTGTGGATCAACGCCGTGGGCCTGATCGAAGCCGGCCGCCTCGCCGAGACCACCGGCATCGATCTCGTCAAGCTGCGCGCGGCGCTGCTGATCAGCTCGGGCGCTTCAGATGCGCTCAAGGAATGGGACGGAGTCTCCTTCACGTGGGCGCTCAAAGACATGCAGATCGTCGCCGACCTCGCCGATAAGGCCGGCCTTTCGCTTCCAATCACCGGCGCGATCAAGGAACTGGTCAAGGAGGCACGGCGCATCAAGACGGCAGGCGCCGCGCCCAAGTGGACCGGAGCCAAAGCCCAATAAATCAGTATCGGTAATCAGAAATCGATCATCAGAAATACGACCAAGAATTCGCTTGACTCGTGTAACGAGAATCTTCCAAGTTTTGGCATTCTCCAAATTTGCGCTTGCAGCTCCGTGACGCGCAGAGCGGCGCGGGTGCGCGTACTTGTCCCTGTTATTCTTCCTGTTAATGGGCCTGTTCTGCCCCTGTTATGGGCCTATTATTTCGGTTTATTTCGGTGTCGCGGTTTCGATTTCTCTATTGTTTCCTGGGTGTCGCGTAGATGAACCGGTATTTTTCCTGTTATTTACAGGAGAACATCAGTTGGACTGCACTGGACTGCACCCTTCGACTGAGACACGAAAGCACGCACGCGCAATCCCCCTCGTGGATCACGACAAATCCATCGCCGTGACGCCGCCGTCGACGACTAGATTAGCGCCATAGACGAAGGAAGAATCTTCGCTTGCCAGGAACAGCACCGCCTTGGCGGCCTCTTGCGGTTGACCCGGACGCTTGGCCATGTTCGGAACCGGCCGCGTGGGATCGAACTCGTCCTTGCCGACCGGAGAGCCGATCTTGTTGGGCACGATCGCGTTGACTCTGATCTTGTGCGGCGCAAGTTGCGCCGCCATAGCGCGGGTCAAATTCGCAACCCCGCCCTTCGCGGCGGAATAGGCGACCGCGCGGCTCCTGCCCATGAAACCGGATGTCGAACCGATATTGATGATCCGCCCGCCCGTGCCCTGCTTCGCCATCTGCAACCCCACGTGCTTGCCCATCAGAAACTGGCTCTTGAGCGTCACCGCCAGTACTTGGTCCCACTCCTCCTCGCTGATGTCGAAAATGTGCTTGTTATCCGAGATCGCAACGTTGTTGACCAAAATATCGATACGGCCGAAGCGCTCGACCACAGCATTGACCAGGGCGGCCACGTCGCTCTGCCTGGAGACGTCGGCAGTGAACAGCTCGGCCTCGCCGCCTGCTCCCCGGATCGCGCCCACCACCCGCTCGCCGCGTGGCTTGTCCATATCGACGACCGCAACCTTGGCGCCCTCGACCGCGAACAGTTTCGCGATCTCCTCGCCGATGTTGCGACCGGCGCCAGTCACCACCGCTACCTGATCCCTGAGCTTCATCCGCCGGCCCTGATCCGCGCCCGGCTGTCATTACATTTGCGGGCGGGATCCCGCAACAACTGGTGGCCTCGCGGGACTGCCGCGAACATGATAGGAGAAATGCTCAGACCATGGATGTCGCCATGACCGCGCCGCTCAAGACCGTCGAAGGGTCTAACCTCGCTGCTCTCATGCGCGAGATCGGGGAGCGTGCGAGAAGCTCTGCGCGTGTGTTGGCGCTGGCGTCCGCGGCGCAAAAAGACCGAGCGCTCGCGGCAATGGCTGCGGCCGTCCGTGCGCGGCAGGCGCAGATTCTCGCCGCCAATACCGAGGACTTGGCCGAAGCCAAAGCATCCGGTGCCCCGGCCGCCTTTCTCGACCGCCTCGCGCTTGATGAGCGGCGCCTCGCCGCCATGGCCGACGGCCTCGATATCGTGCGCACGCTCGCCGATCCGGTGGGCACGGTGACGGAGGGCTGGACGAGGCCCAACGGCATGACCATCGAGCGCGTGCGCGTCCCGATCGGCGTGGTTGGCATCATCTACGAGAGCCGTCCGAACGTCACCGCCGACGCGGCCGCGCTGTGCCTCAAGGCTGGCAATGCGGCGATCCTGCGCGGCGGCTCCGAGAGCTACCGCTCGAACCAAGCGATTCATGACGCGCTGACTGAGGGGATGCGCTCGGCTGCACTCCCCGAAGATGCCATCGCCCTCGTGCCGACGCGCGAGCGCGCCGCGGTCGGGATGATGCTTTCGGGCCTCGACGGCGCGATCGACGTCATCGTTCCACGCGGCGGCAAGAGCCTGGTCGCGCGCGTTCAGACCGAGGCGCGCGTCCCCGTATTCGCTCATCTCGAAGGCATTTGCCATGTCTACGTCGATAAGGCGGCGAAGCTCGACATGGCACGGGCGATCGTGCTCAACGCCAAAATGCGGCGCACCGGCGTCTGCGGCGCCGCCGAGACGCTGCTCGTCGATCGCGCCGCGGCGTCGACGCATCTCAGACCGCTCGTGACCATGCTGCTCGATACCGGCTGCGAGGTGCGCGGTGACGAAGCGACGCGGGCGGTCGACCCACGTGTGAAGCCGGCGAACGAGCAGGACTGGTCGACGGAATATCTTGATGCAATCATTTCCGCCAGGATTGTAGACGGCGTGGATGGCGCGATCGCGCACATCGAGCGTTTCGGCTCGCACCATACCGACTCGATCGTAACCGAGGATCGGACCACGGCGGAGAAATTCCTCAACGAGGTGGATTCCGCGATCGTCTTGCACAACGCCTCGACCCAATTTGCCGATGGCGGCGAATTCGGATTCGGCGCCGAGATCGGGATCGCCACCGGCCGCTTCCATGCGCGCGGGCCGGTTGGAGTCGAGCAGCTGACAAGCTTCAAGTATCGCGTGCGCGGCTCGGGGCAGATCAGGCCGTGAAACCGTCGCTTGCGCCGCAACCCGCTCCCGCAAGGGCAGAGGGTCAAGCGGGACGCATCGTGCTGCCTCCCCACGCCCCCGGCATGCGCATCGGTCTGTTCGGCGGCACGTTCGATCCGCCGCACGAGGCGCATCTCGGCGCCTCTTTGCTCGCCATGAAGCGGCTCGGTCTCGACCGAATCTGGTGGCTAGTGACCCCGGGCAATCCGCTCAAGGACACGCGCGGCCTTGCCCCACTCGCCCAACGCATCGTCGCGGCCGGGAAGCTGGCGCGGCACCCCCGCATCGCCATCACCGACCTGGAAGCGCAGATCGGGACGCCCTACACCTACGAGACCATCGCCTATTTGCGCCGCCATTGTCCGGGCGTCCGCTTCGTCTGGATCATGGGCGCGGACAATCTGCGCAGCTTTCACCGCTGGCAGAGATGGCGCGGCATTGCCGCCATGGTACCCATCGCGGTTGTGGACCGGCTTGGACCGAGCCTCTATGCCAGCGGCAGTCCCGCGGCCCACGCGCTCGCCCGGGCGCGCCTTCCCGAGTCGGCAGTGAAGTCTCTGCCCAACCGCAAGCCGCCGGCCTGGATTTACCTCCATGGCCTCAAGTCACCGCTGTCGTCGACCGCCCTGCGCGCTGCCCGTCATCGTAGTGATGCGAAAGCGCCACAGTATGGAGACTGCGGAACGGCGGCAGGTTGAAACCGTTAACCGGCCGTGCCTATCTTAGGCTTGCTCCGCTTCGCGCGGGGCAGTGCTGCAGCGAAAGGAAAGGAACCCTGACACCGCTACTCTCGCGCGCTGGCGCCCACCGCGCCGCCAAACCCATCTCCAAGGTGCGTCCTGACGCCGAGGAGATTCTTCGCCTGGTCCTCGCGCGCCTCGACGATATGAAGGCCGAGGACACCGTCACCATCGATCTCACCGGCAAATCTACGATCGCCGACACCATGGTTGTGACCTCCGGAAGGTCGAACCGGCATGTGGGCTCGGTCGCAGACCGCGTGGTCGAAGAACTCGCCGCGGCGGGATTGGCCGGCGTGCGGGTTGAAGGCATGCCGCACTGCGACTGGGTGCTGATCGACGCCGGTGATGTCATCGTCCACGTCTTCCGGCCGGAAGTCCGCGCCTTCTACAACCTCGAAAAAATGTGGGCGCCGGCCCGGCCGCATCGACGGCGGGCGAGTTGATAGCACTGACCGCGTCGGTCAAGGCGTATTTGAAGGGCTTGAGGCGGCACACGGTCCGTGCGTATCGTCACGCATGCGCGTCGTGGTCGCAGCCGTCGGCCGCCTGAAGCAAGGTCCCGAGCGCGAGCTCGCCGAGCGCTATCGCAAGCGTGCCGCCGAGGCCGGCCGCAGCGCCGGCCTCAGCGCTGTCGACGTGATCGAAATCAAGGAGAGCCGCGCCGCGGATGCCGCCCGTCGCATGGTCGAGGAATCGATCGCCATCGCCAATGTCATCCCCGAGCGTGCAGCCACGGTGATCTTGGATGCACGCGGTGAAACCATAAGCAGCGCCGCTTTCGCGGGGCGCCTGCAAGAATGGCGGCAGCAGAACAAAGCCGCGGTCGTGTTCATCATCGGCGCTGCCGATGGGCTGGCACCCAGCCTGCGTGAAAATGCAAGCATTGCCATCGCCTTCGGCACGGCGACCTGGCCCCATCAACTTGTTCGAGTGATGCTGTTGGAGCAGCTCTACCGCGCCGTCACCATCCTCTCGGGGCATCCCTATCATCGCGCCTGACGCGGGCCCTCCCGGCCCGGCACCGAAAGAGCAAGAAAATCACGCATTTACGCGCCATGCGCGCGCCCAGCCTCGGTTCGCGTCTTAATCCGGCGCCAATCGTAGCTATCTATCTACGGGTCGGAAGCGCTTTGCAGAACGAATTGATGCAGGTCGTGTCGCCCGCCCGCCCCACCTTCCAGTGGCTGATGCTGGTGTTATTGGGAGGTTGCCTGTTCGGGCTCACCGCCGCCTCGGCGCAAGCCCCGCGCCAAAAAGCTCCAGCCGCTACCTCTAGCCCGGATGCTCTCAAAACACGCGATCAGGAGCTGGAAGCCGTCCGCGCCGAGCAGCGTAGGACGCTCGAGAACGAGGCACGGCTCAAGCGTGAGATCGAGTCGATCGGCGACGACCGGCGCAAATTCAATCAGCAGCTCATCGAGACCGCGTCTCGGGTGGTCGCCGTCGAAGAGCGGATCGCGCAAACGCAAGCACGTCTCGAGCCGCTCGACGATCGCGAGCAAGCGCTGCGGACTTCGTTGGAGCAGCGGCGCAGCGTCACCGCCGAGGTATTGGCGGCGTTGCAGCGGATCGGCCGGCATGCCCCGAACGCCCTCGTAGTAAAGGCCGAAGACGCGCTGCAAGCGGTTCGCTCGGCGATGATGCTGGGAGCGGTGCTGCCCGAAATGCGACAGCAAGCCGAAGTGCTCGCGGCCGATCTTGCCGAACTCGTGCGCCTGCGCCAGCAGATCGCCGCCGAGCGCGATCGCCTGGCACGCGATCTGTTCGTGATCGCGGATGAACGCCAACGCCTTTCGGTGTTCATCGACGAGCGCCAGAAACGTTTGGCGGCGGCGGAACAAGCACTCGCCGACGAACGCCAACGCGCCGCACAGCTGGCGCGTCAGGCGGAAAATCTCAATCAACTCATCGCCAAGCTCGAACAGGGCCTCGACACCGCTGCTCGCACGGCGCGAGCAGCCGCGCGCGCGAGCGAGGATGCGAAGGCATCGAGTGGCAGGCCCGACCTGGCCGCCCTCAGGGATCCTGGCCGCTTGAGCCCGGCCGTCGCCTTTGCTTCCGCAAAAGGCACGCTACCGCTCCCGGTCAACGGCGCTCGAATCAAGGAATTTGGGGCCGCAGACGGCCTCGGTGGGACGGAAAAGGGGGTGTCGATTGCCGCCCGTCCTGGCGGACAAATCACAGCTCCGTGCGACGGATGGGTGGTTTATGCGGGTCCTTTCCGCAATTATGGCCAACTCTTGATCCTTAATGCCGGCGGCGGATATCATGTCTTGCTCGCTGGGATGGAACGGATATCCGTTGATTTGGGGCAATTCGTGGTGACGGGCGAACCCGTCGCAGTGATGGGCGACGGCACCCAATCTGCCGTTGCCAAAGCGGGCGGTGTAAGCCAACCCGTACTCTACGTGGAGTTCCGCAAGGACGGGGTACCCGTCGATCCAGGCCCATGGTGGGCCGTAAATGAAGGCCAGAAGGTTCGCGGATGATGATGCGCAAAACTTCCCTGATTCTCCTCGGTGCGGCGGCAGG
>CBFGVM010000221.1:0-6831 GCA_965652015.1 uncultured Alphaproteobacteria bacterium | reverse complement strand
CCGCGGGTGCGGTTATCGGCGGCGCCGACGAATCCCTTCGGCGTCACCAGAATCGAGTTGGCCGAGGTGCGCGGCAATCCCTCCACCACGTTATGGCCCCGCGCTTTCAGCGCGCGTACGAGGTCGGGGGAAAATCCAGGCTCGACCGCGACTTCGTCGGGCCACCATTGGTGATGCACGCGCGGCTCGGCGATCGCCTCCGCGACCGGCAGCTTGCGATCGATGGCGTTGACGAGCACCTGCAGCACGGTCGTGATGATGCGGCTGCCGCCCGGCGAGCCGGTGACGATGAACGGTTTGCCGTCCTTGAGTACGATGGTCGGCGTCATCGACGATAGCGGACGCTTGCGCGGTCCCGGGGCGTTGGCCTCGCCGCCGACGAGGCCGAACGCATTGGGTGCGCCCGGCTTGGCGGCAAAGTCGTCGAGCTCGTTATTGAGCAGAACGCCGGTGCCCTCGGCGACGAGACCCACGCCGTAGCTCAAGTTCAGCGTGGTGGTGTTGGCCACGGCGTTGCCGAAGCGGTCGACGACGGAGAAATGCGTGGTGTTATCGCCCTCGCGCGCCGGCGCAAAAATTGAACCGAAGCTCGCGGCCGGGGCGGCGCGGTCAGGATCGATGCGCTCGCGCAGCGTTTCGGCGAAGCGCTTCGATGTGAGATAGGCCGGTGGCGTGACGCTCGCGGGATCGCCGAGAAATCTCGCGCGGTCGAAATAGGCGCGCTTCATGGCTTCGACCATGAGATGCAGCCGCGTCGCTGCGTCCATCTCGCCTAGCTTGTATCCTTCCAGAATATTGAGCATCTCGACCAGGATTACGCCGCCCGACGATGACGGCGGCATCGAGACGATGCGATAGCCGCGATAGGTGCCGAAGGTGGGCTTGCGCTCGATCGGCTGGTAGCGCTCGAGGTCCTCGCGCGTCATGATGCCGCCCGCGGCGCGGATCGCGGCGACCAGCTTGTCGGCGATGGCGCCGCGGTAGAACGCGCGTGGTCCCTCGCGGGCGATTGCGGTCAGCGTGTCGGCGAGGTCGCGCTGGATTAATGGCGTTCCGGGAGGCAGCGTACGGCCGTCGGGGCCGAAAAAGATCTTCGCCGTGGAGGGCCATTGGGCCAGACGCGCTTGCGACCGCGGCAGTGAGTCCGCGACGTCGTTCTCGATCGGAATGCCGTCGCGTGCGAGCGCGATCGCCGGCGCGATCAGCTGGGCAAGCGTGAATTTTCCCGAACCGTATTTTGCGTGCGCGAGTGCAAGTCCCGCCACTGTGCCGGGAACGCCGATCGCGAGTGCGGAGTCCTGGGACTTGCGCGGATCGGCTTCGCCGCGCTCGTCGAGGAAGATCGCTCGCGTGGTCGCAGCCGGTGCGGTTTCGCGATAGTCGATCGCTGTGTCGATCTTGCGTTGCGCGAGGTGGATCAGCATGTAGCCGCCGCCGCCGATATTGCCGGCGCGCGGGTAGGTCACTGCCAGCGCAAAGCCGGTCGCGACCGCGGCGTCGACCGCGTTGCCGCCCTGCTCGAGGACATCGACGCCGATGCGCGCCGCGCGTGATTCCTGCGCGACCACCATGCCGCGGGACGCCGCCACCGGCTCGATGCGCGCGCTGCTTGCGGGCGCCGCATCGATAAGTGCCGGCGTTTCTGCCGCGAGCGGGGCGAGCCAGGTCACGCATGCGACCAGGGCAAGCACCCCGCTGCGGGCAATGCCGATCATCGAACGCTCCAGGATCATCGCCTCAAGATCCGCCTAAACGATTCACAAGATTGTTCCTCGCGGCAGACATTCGCGCCGCCATCGCTATAATGCCTCGCCATTCCCGTGCAAGCGGCCCGGGCCTTGCATTCATTTGCCCACAATCGACTATAGCGGCGGCTGACGCGCTGCTATGAGGAAAGATTGGAGACTCGTCATGAGCATCACATCAAGCGTACGACGCTTGGCTCGCATTCCCGTCTTGGTTATCGCCCTCGGCCTGCTGGTGGCGGGGTGCGGTATCAACAACATTCCTAGCTATGAGGAAAGCGCCAAGGCGAATTGGTCGCAGGTGCTCAATCAATATCAGCGGCGCGCCGATCTTATTCCAAACCTGGTCGAGACGGTGAAGGGCTACGCCGCACAGGAACGCCAGGTGCTGGAGGAGGTGACCAACGCGCGGGCGCGTGCGACGCAGATGCAAGTGCAAATTCCGCCGGACATCCTCAACAATCCGGAAGCGTTCAAGCGTTTTCAGGACGCGCAGGCACAGCTCACCGGTGCCTTGGGACGGCTACTCGCGGTGTCGGAGCGCTATCCCGACCTAAAATCGAACCAGAATTTTCTCGCCCTGCAATCGCAACTCGAAGGCACCGAGAACCGCATCGCCGTCGCCCGGCGCGACTACATCGAAGCGGTGCGACAGTACAACACGGAGCTGCGCACGTTCCCCGGCGTGATCTGGGCCTCGACGCTCTATCGGGGCAACAAGCCCATGGAGACGTTTACGGTCGCCGAAGACGTGACCAGACCGCCGCAAGTGAGGTTCTGATGGTTGCGCTGTGAGCGCGGCACGCAAGCCCAAAGGCGGCCGGCGATGCCGGCGCGCAAGTCTCGCGCTGCCTTTCTTCGTTTTTGTCTTGCTTGCCGCCGTTCCGGCCGTTGCGCTCGTTTTGCCTGCGCTCAGCGGCCGGGTGGTGGATGAAGCCAATATCCTCGATCCGGCAACGCGAGCGGCGCTCACGCAAAAGCTCGCGGAACTCGAAGCCAAGACCACCGACCAGCTGGTGGTGGTGACGCTTAGATCGCTGCAAGGCACCTCGATCGAGGATTTCGGCGTTGAGTTCGGCCGGCGCTGGCGAATTGGACAACAAGACAAGAACAACGGCGTGTTGCTGATTGTCGCGCCGAGCGAGCGCAAAGTGCGTATCGAGGTCGGCTACGGCCTTGAGGGCACGCTCACCGATGCCGTCTCCAAACTCATTATCGAGAACGCGATCGTTCCGCGCTTTCGCGCCAACGACATCCCCGGCGGTATCACGCGCGGTGTTGATGACATCGTCAGCGTGCTCACCGGTGACGCTGAGGAATGGAAGCAGCGCGCGGCGAAGCGACCTGATCCCAGCACGCCCTGGGGCACGATACTGATCCTGATCTTGGCGATGGGCGTGTTCTGGCTGGTATTCATCAAAATCGTTGGCGCCATTCCAGCCAGTCCGAATAGCCGCCGCCGCAGGCGCAGCCCCTGGTCATCGCCGTCGCCTTGGTGGTCGGGGTCCTCAGGTGGCTTTTCCGGCGGCGGGTTTTCCGGCGGCGGCTTTTCCGGAGGGGGCGGCTTTTCCGGTGGCGGTGGCTCGTTCGGCGGCGGCGGCTCCTCGGGAAGCTGGTGAGCCATCGAGATGATCTCGCAGGCCGATAGGGAGCGCATCGCCGAGGCCATCCGCGCGGCGGAAGCCAAGACCTCGGGCGAAATTTTCTGCGTCATTGCACGGCATGCGAGTGACTATCGCCTGGTGCCGTTGGCGTGGGCTGCTGCCGTCGCACTCGCCGTGCCGGCCCCGCTGATCTATTTCACGCTCTGGCCGGCGTCGGTGATCTATCTCGTACAGCTTGTCGTCTTCATCATCGCGACCCTTGGGCTTTCGCTTCCCGCTATCCGCTTTCACATCGTGCCGCGCCGAACCCAGCACGAACGTGCGCACGCCCAGGCCATGCAACAGTTCTTTGCGCAAGGGCTGCACCGCACCGAGAACCGCACCGGCGTGCTCATCTTTGCCGCGGTTGCCGAGCGCTACGCCGAGATCGTGGCCGACGCTGGCATCAACGCTAAAGTGACGCCGCAGGTGTGGGACATGGCGATCGCCGCCCTGATCGAGGGTATAAAACAAGGACGCGCAGGCGACGGCTTCGTGGCGGCGATCGAGCAGTGCGGGGCGGTGTTGGCCGAGCACTTTCCGCCCGGCGCGCTCAACCGCGACGAGCTACCGAACAAGCTGGTGGAGATTTGAGCCGGCAACTCCTCGGTTAGCCGTCCGTGCTCGATGAAAGAAACTGACGCGCTGCGTCTGCATATCCGACCCGTACGGTTTGCGCTGCGCCATGGCGGTCCGCGACGCGAGCGAGGATCAGGCGAACATCGTCCGCGCGCTGCGCCTTCACCGCGGCATCGAGGAAAAGCTGGTTGAGCACGTCGTGTTGCGCGTGACTGCCGCCGAGCCGATGCATGTCGTCGAGTACCGGCCGCATCAGCTCGACGGCGCGCGAATACTTGCCTTGCCGATGCGCCAGCACGGCCTCGCCGATGGGCACCGCAACATCGCCGACGACCGGGGCAATGGTGTCGCTGCCGCGGCTGAACGCGCGCATCGCGTCGAGCATGCGCCGCGCGGCGTCGTACCGGCCGGTCGCGGCCAAAGCCATCAGCCAATGCGGCAGCGTGAACGGCGACCGACAATCGCCGATGCGATTTTCGGCCTTGTCGGCAAGTTCGGTCCAGCGGTCGCCGACGAAGACTCCGTGGCGCTCCAGCCGAAAGAGCATGGATGCGGCATTCTGAACGTCGATATGGAAGTCGGGCTGCGCTTGCGCCAACGGGGAATTCAAATCGCGAAAACGGCGATCATAGAGCGCAAGAACCTCATCGAACTCGCGTCGCTCCAGGTGAAACAGCGCCCGGTGCCACCACAGATGATGCAACAGGTTGTTGGCGCCGGCCCAGTGTCGCTCCAGCTCGCTGAGCCAGGCGATGCCGTCGTCATGCCGATCTTGCATCTCCATCACATGGGCAACCGCGTGCGTGGCCCATAAATCGGCGGGATCCAGCTCGACTGCGGCGCGGCCGGCGGCTTCTGCGGTCGCGTAGTCGCCGCATTCCTCATTGGCAAAGCATCGGCAGGACAGGATCGCGCCCCAGCCGGCCAAGTCATGATCCCATTGCGGCAAAACGCGTTCGACCGATGCAACCATGTCGCGCCGTCGTCCCAGCCAGAAATACTTATAGTGAGCGAGCCGCACCGCGAGCACGTCGGTCGGATGGTCGGCGAGGATGGCTTCCCAAGTGGCGAGCGTGCGGTCGAGGTCGCCGGCCGCCCAGGCCTCCAGAGCCTCGGCATGGGCGCGCTCGCGCGGTGTTGCCTTTGCCACCAGCGGGCGGGCAGTCCGTGCCGACTCGGCGGCCTGTGCCACGCTGGCCTGCTTGTACAGCAGCATGACGAAATAGCCTTTGAGGCAGTGTGCGAGGCCGAACTCCGGATCGGCCGCAAGGCCGCGCGCCAAATGTTCCCGCGCATCGAGGCGAAAGTTGAGAAAACTCGCAACCGCGCGGTCCATCGCCGCGCTTGCTTCGGCGGACGAGGTCGAAATCGCCAAGCCACGAATATCCTTCACCGGCAGCCTCCGAGACCACGCTGTGGCTTTTGCGCGCCGGTGCTGTCTACTCTTTTTCGTGCGGCTCAGCTACCCGACGCGCACCATTTGTGGTGACATTGTCTCTCGGGTAGCCGCCTTGCGGCTGGATCACAGTTGTTGATCGCCCGCGCCGGAGAACCGCCTATGGATTTCGAACTCTCGCCCGCCCAGAAAGAACTCCAGGCGCGAGCCCGCGCGCTCGCAGAAACGCATATGGCGTCGCGCGCCGCCGAGATCGACCGCAGCGAATCTTATCCGTGGGATCAGGTCGAGCGCCTGCGCGCCGCCGGCATGCTCGGCATGACCATTCCGAAGGAGCTCGGTGGCACCGGCCTCGGCTATCTCGAGGCGGTCTTGGTGATCGAGGAAATGGCCAAACATTGCGGCGCATGCGCCCGCATCGTAGTCGAGACCAATATGGGCGCCATCGGCGCCATCCTCAAATACGGTAGCCCGGCGCAACGCAAGCTCGCGGCCGATCTGGTCTTGTCGGGCGACAAGCCAGCGATCTGCATTACCGAACCCGGAGCCGGTAGCGCCGCGACGGAGATGACGACGCGCGCCGACAAGCGCGGGGACGTCTACGTCCTCAACGGCAGGAAGCATTGGATCACCGGCGGCGGCGTCTCGCGCTTGCATCTGGTTTTTGCACGTGTGTTCGACGAGGGCGGCGCCGAGCAGGGCATCGGCGGTTTCATCCTCGTGCGCCACCCCCAACTCAATACGCCCAGAGGACTGATCATCGGAAAACGCGAGCCGGCGTTGGGTTTGCGCGGCATTCCGGAGACCGAGCTAATCTTCGAGAATCTTGAAGTACCGGCCCACATGCTGCTCATGCCGCAACGGGGACTCCGGCATGGTTTCGGCGAGCTGATGGACGCCTACAACGGGCAGCGCATCGGAGCGGCGACGGTTGCCCTCGGCCTTGCCCAAGGTGCCTATGAGAAGGCGGTGAGCTACGCCAATCGTCGTGAACAGTTCGGCCGCCCGATCGCGGAATTCCAGGGCCTGCAATGGATGTTGGCCGACATGTCGATCGGGCTCGAATCGTCGCGGGCGTTGATCTGGAAGGCGGCATGCAGCGCGCCGCCCGGCGGCTTCCCTGATGCGGCGCTCGCGGCTCGCGCCAAAATTCTTGCTGCCGAGACCGCGATCAAGGTGACGAACGACGCTCTGCAGATCTGGGGCGCTGCCGGCTATTCCCGCGACAATCCGCTCGAGCGATACCTGCGGGACGCACGTATGTTCACGATCGCAGGCGGCACCGCGCAGGTGCTGCGCACGCTGGTTGCGTCCTCTATTCTCGGTCGCAAGTTGCCGCAGACGCGGGATGGGTATCTGACGCTGGGCGATGTCGGCGCGCCGCAGATGCGTCGCGACAAGCGATCGGCGCCTTCGCGCGCCCGTGGGAATTAAGGGTCCCGGCGCCCAACCCTTTCCACACTTGGCA
>CBFGVM010000220.1:0-6857 GCA_965652015.1 uncultured Alphaproteobacteria bacterium | reverse complement strand
GCGGACGCAAGGGAGGGCTCGCGCCACCAGAACGCCGGCTCACGCATGGCGCTCGCGCTGACGAACCTGCCTGAGATACGGCTCGAGCGCGGCAAGCGTGCGTTCGAGCCCGCCGCCGAGCGCGGCAACGCTGGCGCGCGCGGCGGCGATCACCGCTGCACGCGCATTCGCGTCCTTGAGCCAGGCGCCCGCCCGCAGCGCCAGTCCGTCGACGTCGCTCACCTGTTCGGCGCCGCGCGCCTTGTCCAGCGCCGCATAGACTTCGGCAAAATTCCAAACATTCGGCCCATGCAGAATTGCGGCGCCCAGCTTGACCGGCTCGATCGGATTCTGACCGCCATGGCTCGCCAGCGAGCCGCCGACGAACACAATCGGGGCGAGCCGATAGATGAGACCGAGTTCGCCCAGCGTGTCGGCGATGTAGACGTCGGTCGTGCCGCCCGGCAATTCCCCGCGCGAGCGCAGCGCCGCCGCAAGGCCGGCGGCCTTGGTGATGTCCAGAATGGCAGCGCCCCGCTCGGGATGGCGCGGCGCGAGGATGGTGAGCAGCCGGGGAAACGCGCCGCGCAGCCGCCGGTGTGCCTCGATCAACATGATCTCCTCGCCGGGATGGGTCGAGGCGCCGGCGAGGATCGTGCGTTCGCCGACCGCCGCGCGTAATTCGGCCAGCCTATCGGGATCGGCGGGGGGCTCCGGCACATCGAGCTTGACGTTGCCGGTGGTGACGATGCGAGGCGCCCCGAGCTCGCGATAACGTTCGGCATGGGCGATCGATTGCGCGAGGCAGAGATCGAAACGGCGCAACAGGGCAGCGATCGTAGCGGGAACGCGGCGCCAGCGATTGAAGGAGCGCTCGGAGACGCGGCCGTTGATCAGGATCAAGGGAACGCCCCGTTCGGCGCTCGTCACGATCAGGTTCGGCCAGAGATCGGACTCGACGAAGAGCGCGAGATCGGGCTGCCAATGATCGAAGAAGCGTTTGACGAAACGCGGCGTGTCGAGGATCACAAACTGGTGGATCACGCCCTTCGGCAGGCGTTGCTCGGCGAGGTTGGCCGACGTCACGGTGCCCGACGTGCACAACACGGCCAACCCTTTCTCGCTGATGTGCTCGATCAGCGGAATTACCGAGACGAGCTCGCCGACGCTGGCGCCGTGCACCCACACCAGCGGGCCCGATGGACGCGCGACATCGCTTTCGCCGTAGCGTTCGTGGAGACGCGCGGCGAGCTCCTTGCCGCGTTTCAATCGATGCGACATGAGCGCCGGCGCAAGCGGGGTTGCTGCCGCCGTGAGCAGGCGATACGCGTGCAGCGTCAACGGCAAACCGTCAGCCACGGCTGGTGTGCTCCGGCGCTCCATCGGCGAGGGCGTAGGCGCGCGCGGTCGCCGCGTTGAGCGAGGCCTCGAGCGCGCGCCGCGCCGCTTCGAGCGCCGCGGCGTCGGCGTCCGCGGGCACGCGAACGAGCTCACCGGCAACACCGGCGCCACGGCCGAAGGGAAGATTGATGGCGGTGCGGTCCCAGTTGTTGAGCTCCAGCCGACGCCTGGTGGCGATCGCAATCGGATAGATCGGACGGCCGGACGCGCTCGCGAGCTTTACGATCCCCAGCCCGGCGACGCGCGCGACCTTGGGAATGTCGGCAGTGAGCGCGACATTGTAGCCCTCCTCGAGCGCGATCAACATCTCCTTGAACGCGCTCACGCCGCCCTTGCCGACGAACCCGCCGCCGTGGTTGCCGGACCCCCGAATGGCGCCGATGCCGAGCCACTCCACGGCGAGCGCATTGATTTCGCCGTCGCGATGGCGCGAGACCAGGACCTTGCCACGATCATGCGCGCGTCGGATGAAAGGCGCGAGAAAATGCTGGCCGTGCCACATGGCGATAATGACCGGCGCGTGTCGGTCGAAGCGCTCGTAGACGCCTTCCGGCTCGATCACGAGCCGGGTGGTTTTCCATACCAGACGCAGGTATTCCGCCGCCACGACCCCGACGGTCTTCTGAAACGGGCGCGAGCCCACAAGATGCTTGGCCCAGGACATCGGCGGCGTGAAACGTCAGCGCTGCGCACGCCGATCCGTTTCCGGATCGAGCAACCGGTGCAGATGCACGATGAAATAGCGCATGAGAGCATTGTCGACGGTCTGCTGCGCTTTCGCGCGCCAAGCAGCATAAGCGCTGGCGTAGTTGGGATAAATGCCGACGATGTCCAGCTTGCCGAGGTCGCGGAATTCGGCCTGATTCAGATCCGTGAGCTCGCCACCGAACACGAGATGCAGCAACTGTCGCGGCTCAGCTTGCTCCGGCATGGCTTGCGTCCCTTGATGCCTCCGACCAGGAACCATGGCGAGCGGCTCGCCTCAAAACGCATTCGGAATGTGTCCGACGCAGCGCAAGCCGCTCGACCCGATCACGCGAACTCGGCCGAGCGATCGCGAATGACATCGAGCAAGCGCGCGTGACGAGCACGCCCGGCCGCCACCAGCACGCCGTGGACCGGATCCGGGCGATTGTAGATCAAACTTTCCCCCTGCAAAGTTGTGATCAGCCCGCCGGCTTCGTGCACCAAAAGATCGGCCGCCGCAAGGTCCCAATCACGGCTGTTCGGGGCGACGAAAGTGGCGTCGAGCGCGCCGGTCGCAACGCGCGCAAGACGCAAAGCGAGCGAGGGAATTCTCGCCACGGTCGCGATGCGCGGCTCGATCGCCGCAAGGCTATCGAGACGACGCTTGGCGCCGGAGAACGTGGCGCCGGCCAGATGATCCCCGGTACTGGCCGCGATCGGCGCCCCATTGAGGGTAGCGCCGTCGCCCGCCGCAGAGAGGAATAGCTCGTCGCTCACCGGCGCGTAGAGCGCTCCAACCAACGGCCGACCCGCGCGCACCAAAGCCGCGGCGATCACCCAGTCCGGCAGTCCCGCCAGATACGCGCGGGTGCCGTCGATCGGATCGACGACCCAAACCTCCGCGCGTCCCAATCGCGCCGGGTCGTCCTCCGTCTCTTCGGAAAGCCAACCAGCGTCACGGATCGCCAGCAGGCGCTCCCGCAACAGCGCATCGACGGCAATATCGGCCTCGCTCACCGGCGAGGAGACGCCTTTGATCCAGTTCACCGGCTGACGGCGAAATGTTTGCAGCGCCAGCGCGCCGGCCTCGCGCACGGCCAAAGCAAGACGATCGCACAAGAGCGCGCGGTCGATGTCATCGGCCGGCAACGGTGAGACCCTCCACGCGCACGGTCGGTGCATTGGTGCCGAAACGGAACTGCAGATCGTTCGCGGGAACGAGTGCCTGGAACATGTCGATGAGATTTCCGGCGATGGTTACTTCGCTGACGGGATAACTGCGTTTGCCGTTCTCGATCCAGAAGCCGCCGGCGCCACGGCTGTAGTCGCCGGTCACGTAATTGACGCCCACGCCGATGAGGTCGGTGACGTAAAAGCCCTCGGCGATGTCGGCGATCAGTGCGTCCGGCGTGTCGTTGCCGGCGGCGAGATGCAGATTGCTCGGTCCGGGCGCAGGGGTCGAGGATACGCCGCGCTGGGCGTGGCCGGTGGTGCGCAATCCGAGCTCGCGTGCGGTGGCGCAATCGAGCAGCCAAGATGCGAGCACGCCATCCTCCACCACGGCCAACTGCCTGGTGGAAACGCCTTCCGCATCGAACGGCCGCGACCGCAAGCCGCGCAGGCGCCGCGGGTCATCAATAACGCGGATGCCGGGCCTGAACAGCCGCTGCCCGAGCTTTTCCTTCAGGAAGCTGGTCTTGCGCGTGATGGCTGAGCCATTGATCGCGTTGGCGAGGTGGCCGATGAGGGACCCTGCGATGCGCCGGTCGAATACGACCGGCACGCGCTTGCTCTGCACCTTGCGGGGATTGAGCCGCTCGACCGCGCGCTCGCCTGCGCTGCGTCCCACTTTTTGCGGGGACTCGAGATCCGCGCCGTGAACCGTGGAGGACTAGTCATAATCTTGTTCCATCGCGGTGCCCTCACCGGCGATTGCGGACATCGAAACGCTCTGGCCCGAACTGAGATAGGCCCCGGTGAAACCGTGGCTCGTCACCAGCACCAGGCCGCCGATGCCGGCCGAAGCCGAGGCGCCGCCCGAGGTGGTGACGCCTTTGACGGCTAGGGCGGCGGTCTCGGCATGGCGCGCCCGCTCTTCCAGTTCCGAGATCGTTGGAAGATTCGGATCAAGCAGATCGAGGTCGGGAACGTCGCGGGCCAGCTGTTCGCGATCGGCAAGGCCGGCGAACGGATCCTCCGGGGCCACCCTTGCCATGGCGACAGCGCGCTCGGCGAGATCCGCCGCGTTCGCCTTGATGTCGTTCGTCGACACAACCGCTTGCCGGCGCCCGACGAACGCGCGCAGTCCCACATCATCCCCTTCTGAGCGCTCGGATTCCTCGACCGCGCCCTCGCGCACCTCCACCGCAAGCGAGACCGAGCGCAGCGCGAGAGCGTCGGCGGCATCTGCGCCGGCCCGGCGAGCGGCCGCGACCAGCCGTTCGGCGAGATCGGTCAGCGCGGACTGGTCCAGAAGCGATGACATCCGAAAGATTTACGTTCTGTTTGCAAAGAGTCGAGTGGATCACGGAAGTTTGCGGGGGCGCGGCAAGGACTCATCAAGCATGAGTCCACTCGAACCGAGGAAACCGCAGGTTAACCAGGAACATTAAGCGGACTCCGACCAATTTGAGGCATCTTTGCGATGACGGGCGGGGGAACCGAGCGGCCATGCGAGACCGGGACATACCCGGCAGCCATTAGCTAGACTTCGAGGCGTCAAGCAACCAGGCCGTGCCTGTGTGGGGGTCGAGCCGCGGCAAGCGGCTCGGCCCCCTCTCCTTCCAACGGCCTTTGCTCTCGCAACGCCCCGTTACTGCCGCCGCTCCGGCATCTGGATCAGTTCGGCAAGGTCGCCCTTGCTCAGCGGCGCGCCGATGAATTTGAAATTGATCGCATCGGCCATCACCTCTTCGATCCCGGAGAGACGATCGGGATCGACCGCGGTTCGCGGCAGGAATTCCTGCAGGGCGCGCCTGGCCGTCGGCTCCGAGAGCTTCGCGAAGGCGGCATAGGCCTTCAGCCCGTCTGGGGTCGAGTAGACCCAGGCGAGCGCGTCGCGGTAGCCGCGCATGAAGCGCACGAATACGTCCGGGCGCGCTTTGAGCTCGGTGGCATTGGCGATGATGACGCGATTGGTCTGCTTGTCGAAGTCCGGCGCATCGGATGATTTCATGATCAGCCGGGTCTTGCCGGCTTCGAGCTCGGCGACGCCGAACGGCGCGCCCGCCCAGCCCACGTCGACCTGTCCGCTCATGGTCGCGGTCATCGTCGCGGCGGCGTTGCCGGTGGGCACCGGCTTGAAGTTGCTCTTGTAATGCTTTTGCAGCGCCAACACGCCGGCGTGTGTCGAGGAGCCATTGTTGGAATAGGCGACAGTCTTGCCCGAAAGGTCCTGCGGGTTGCGAATCGGCGAGTCCGTCGGCACGTACCAGAAGACCTGGGAACCGCCCGTATAAGAGCCGCCGATAATGCGCACCGGCGCGCCCTTGGCGAATACACCGATCGCACCGAGGAAGCCGGACGCGACGCCGATCTGCGCGCTGTTGGAGATCACGGCCTGCTGGGTCTCGCCGCCGCCGTCGGTATAGAAAATGTCGAGCGCGAGATTGTGGCGTTTGAACAGGCCGGCCTTGTCGCCGACCTCGGTGACGAAGGTCTCGCCAATGCCGCGCCCGCCGACTGCGATCTTAAGCTGGTCTTCGGCGCGACAAGCGTCCAGCGCTGCAAAGGTTGCGATGGCCGCAAGCGATACTGCCGCGAGTCTTACGCGCCGCATGGGTGCTCTCCCAACCTTGTTTCTTGGCGTGAGAGCTAACATCCGCTCCATCGCCGGTGCAACCAACATCGGCGCGACAATCGCGCGCGATTGAATCGCCTTCTGTCATTTGTCATGGTCCGCGCGGGAGGCATCCGTCATGGCAGGAGAACAATTGCTGGCGGGCCGCGTCGCCGCGGTCACCGGAGCGGCGAGCGGCATGGGACGCGTGATGGCACGCGCGCTCGCGAGTGCCGGCGCCAAGATTGCCGGCGTGGACGTCGATGCAGCCGGCCTCGATCGCCTCGCCGAGGAACCGGTCTTTGCCGGAAAATTTCTCAAGGCCGTTGCCGATGTATCCAAGATCGCGGATTGCCGGCACGCCGTCGACCGGGCGGTCGACACCTTCGGCGCGCTCGATATCCTGATCAATTGCGCCGGCATCAGCATGTCTACTGCGGCCGGCGACCGGGACGCCCGGATCAAATTCTTCGAAGCGGATCCGCAAGGCTTGCAGCGTATTCTGGCGGTCAACGCCATCGGCGCATTCCTGATGGCGCGCTTCGCGGCTCGACCGATGATCGCGCGCGGTTGGGGGCGCATCATCGTCGTGACGACGAGCTTCGACACCATGCTGGCGGCAGGCTTGTCCGCTTACGGCGCGTCCAAAGCCGCGCTGGAGGCAAGTTGCGTGAGCTTCGCCAAGGACCTCGAAGGCACTGGCGTGACCGTCAACATCTTGGTGCCCGGCGGGCCGACCGATACGCCCGGCTTCTTCCCGCCGGGGAAGCCGCGGCCTGCGGTTCTGCTCGACCCCGAGATCATGGGCGTTCCGGTGGTGTGGCTCGCCTCGCCGCAATCGGACGGCATCAGCGCCTGCCGCTTCATCGCACGCGATTGGGACCGCAGCCTGCCGCCGGCGCAAGCGGCCGCGCACGCGCGCGCGCCAGCTGCCTGGCCTTCACTCGCGCAAGACGCGGCGGCTGCGCGCGGACACGCGATGTAGGTTATGTGAGGCGGCGCTAAGGCCGGT
>CBFGVM010000219.1:0-6951 GCA_965652015.1 uncultured Alphaproteobacteria bacterium | reverse complement strand
CGTTTCTGACTCTTCGTTTCTGACTCTTCGTTTCTGACTCTTCGTTTCTGACTCTGCGCTGCAGCCCATCAATTCAACAACGGTTTTGCGGGGAACCCTCGCCGCGCTCAGTCATTGAAGATGCGGACGCTCGAACCGAAATATTTGCACAATTACTCGAGTGTCAGCGGACCCCGCTGGAGCTGCCACGCCCGGCGGGGTCTCGCCGTGTTTCCCAGGAACTCTGCGCGCGGGCGGCCGTTGTCTTGCGAGCGCGGGTTGCTGCAAGGAGCAGCCGATGTCGCGATGGTGGAGCCCGCTGCAAGAGACCGGCAATCGATGGCTGGAGCACAAGGATGCTCGCCTGGGGGCGGCGCTCGCCTATTACTCGATCTTCTCGCTCGGCCCGCTGATCGTCATCGCCATCGCCGTCGCTGGCCTCGTGTTCGGCGACGAGGCGGTGCAAGCCCAGGTGTTCGGCGCGCTACATCGATTGCTGGGAGACATCGTCACGCAAGCCATCGACGCGATGCTCAAAGGGGCGAACCGGCCGCGCGAGGGGCTTTTCGCCACCCTCCTTGGCGTGGGCACGCTGGTATTCGCCGCGGTCGGCGTGGTGGTTCAGCTCAAAGACGCGCTCAATACCGTGTGGGAAGTGGAAACCCCGCCCGGTTCGGGCATCTGGCGCTTTGTGCGCACCTACATCTGGTCGTTGGCCGGCGTGCTGTCGGTCGGCTTTTTGCTCCTGGTTTCGATGTTGTTGACCGCGGCGCTTTCGGCGCTTGGCAAATACATCGCACCATACCTGCCCGAGGCGACGCTACAGATCGCAGGTTTCCTCGCGTCGTTCGCAGTGATCGCCGTCCTCTTCGCCATGATGTTCAAATGGCTTCCCGACACGCCCATCGCCTGGCGCGACGTGTGGCTCGGCGCGATTCTGACCGCGGCGCTGTTCGAGGTGGGGAAGTTTCTGATCGGCCTTTATATCGGCAAACAAGGTCTCGAATCGACGTATGGCGCTGCGGCTTCGATCGTTGTGGTGCTGATCTGGGTCTATTACAGCGCGCAGCTGATACTCATGGGCGCCGAATTCACCAACGTTTATGCACGGCGCTATGGCTCGCGGCGTGGCGAGGCCGACCGCCAGCGGATCGAAGGCGCGGATATCCGGCATGCGCGCGCCGCTTAATCCCGCAGGAATGCGCCGCGCGTGCGAACTTCATCGGCTTTGGCACGCAACCGACTAACCAACAGGAGGCGACACATGGGACTTCGCGACATCCTTACCGGCATTCAGAACGGCCCGCGCGGCGCGCGCCAGCCTAGTAGCGGCGGCGGTGGCATATCGCCGCTCGTGCTCGCCCTGCTCGGGCTGCTTGCGTACAAAGCATTCAAGGGCCGCGGCGCCCAGACACCGGCGGCGCCGGAGCAAGGCACCGCCCGCGGCGGAACGACGGCCGCGCCCGGCGGCGGCCTTGGCGATCTTTTAGGCGGCCTGTTCGGCGGCAGAGCGAGCGGTGGACCGGCTCAGTCGGGCGGCAGCCTCAACGATCTGCTGCGCGGCGGCCTGGGCGGGCTTCTCGGCGGCGCCGCGGCGGGAAGCGTCCTGAGCGGCGGGCTCGGCAATCTCATCCGGGATCTGCAGAACGGCGGACAAGGCGATGCGGCGGAGTCATGGGTACGACCGGGGCCCAATCGGCAGATCGCGCCGGGAGATCTCGGCCATGCGCTGGGCGGCGACACACTCGATGCGTTGAGCCGCCAGACCGGTATGGACCGAGACGAGCTCCTCGAAGGGCTGAGCCAGCATCTGCCGGAGTTTGTCGACCAGCTCACCCCGGAGGGGCGGCTGCCGACCGAAGAGGAAGCATCGCGGATGGTCTGAAGCGTTCCAGGAAACTTGCGCCGGGCGCTCGGCCGCGCGGCCTGACGCCCGCCAATATTGAAGGAGTTGAGCGATGAGCATCTTCGGAAACATCATGTCAGCCATATTCGGCCATGGCGGGCAGAACCCGACCGCCTCTACAGGAGGCCCAGCAGCCGCCACTACAGGTAGCTCCGCCGCCCCCACATCAAAGCCGACGACTACCGCGGCAGGACCAGCCGGCCAAGCGCAGCCGACCTCAGGCGCATCAAACGTCGACGTGGAAGCCGTGCTGACCAGACTTGCTGCACAGAAGAAGGAAAAACTCGACTGGCGACGGTCGATCGTCGACTTGATGAAGGTCCTCGACTTGGACAGCAGCTTTGCCGCGCGCAAACAGTTGGCTCAGGAGCTGCATTACACTGGTGACACGGGCGATTCGGCAGCGATGAATATTTGGCTGCACAAGCAAGTTATGATCAAGCTGGCGGAAAACGGCGGCAAAGTCCCTGCCGACTTAAAGCATTAGTCTGAATTGAAAGCGGCGGTTCGGCTGCGGCCGTGCAAAAAGCGTTGCGCAAGTAATTGGGCTGGCGCCCGAGCGAGTGTGGGTGAGATCGGGTGCGTGAAAACCATTTCGGCCGAAGAGATATGAAGCAAACTGAACTCTTCGAGAGAGCACCGAAACTTCCTTCCGGCTTCCGCTACCTACCCGAACTCATCTCGCGGGTGGAGGAGCGGCGCTTGCTCGATGATCTTCAACGGCTGGAGTTCAAGCCTTTCGAGTTTCACGGCTTCCTCGGAAAGCGGCGGATCGTCTCATTCGGGTGGCGCTATGACTTCAATGGCGGGGGCTTGCAAAAGACGGACGACATTCCGCCGTTCCTTCACCCGATACGCAGCAAGGCCGGAGTTTTCGCCAAGCTGAAGGCCTGCGAACTGCAACAGGTGCTGCTCACCGAATATCGTCCCGGCACGACGATCGGGTGGCATAAAGACCGAGCCGTGTTCGGCGACGTCGTGGGCATTTCCCTCCTGTCGGCGTGCACCTTCCGCTTACGCAAAAAAACAGCTTCCGGCTGGAAGCGTACCTCGATGGAGCTGGAGCCGAGATCGGCTTATCTTCTCCACGGCGAAGTGCGCCGCGAATGGGAGCACAGCATTCCGGCGGTAACCAGCCTTCGATACTCCATCACGTTTCGAAACTTCCGAGCTTGAACCGATGGCCTCGCTCGATGCATCCGGGGTTGCGAATTCGCTGGCTCAACGATCTCAATAGGAGGCAACAATGAGTATTATCTGGATCATTCTGATCGGGTTTCTGGCCGGGGTCATCGCCAAGCTCATTCATCCCGGGCCGAATGAGCCTTCGGGCTTCATTTTGACGACGCTGCTCGGCATCGCCGGCGCATTCGTCGCCACGTATTTGGGTCAGGCCATCGGCTGGTACCGGGTCGATCAAGGGGCTGGACTGATTGGAGCGACCGTGGGCGCGGTCATCGTCCTATTCGTGTGGGGCATGTTCGCCAAACGCACGTCTGCGTGAAAAAGACGCACCTGTCACCGAGATGAGGACGGTGCGGCGGCGGCATAATTGTTCGTAAGTCGAAGGTGGGTTAGCGCGAAAGGCGCGTAATCCATCACGGTGCTGTTGGACAAAGCACGTTTGCGCCCGTCTCTGGTTCGTGGAAGTCGGGGTGAGAGCCTTCAAGAACAGGCCGCGCGTAGCCACGCCGTAAGCACAAACATCAATACATCGGCCGATAGGTGTCAAAGGACGGTTGCTCCGCAAACGCCGGCGGCTCGGCTGGCTGCGACCGACGCGCCGACTGCCTCGGACTCTGTCCCGTGCTTTGGGCTCGCGCTCTTCCCACTTCGGGCTTCACCTCGGGCAGCTGAGGCGAGGAGGCGCCGGTCGTCTCCGGTTCCCGCTTCAGACCGACATTACGTTTGGCGGCTTCGCGCTCCATCCGCAACACCTCGATGTAATTTAGGACACGAGGCGAAGCGTTATGTGCGGCCATCCCTGGATTTGGCAGCCGCGTCGGCTGCATCAGGTAGTAGAGCGCGAGCGCGAAACATGCCGCCACTGCGCAGTAGACGGACAGGTGCATGGCGAGCGCGCCCGCCAGGCCGTGGGAGTTTCGTTGCAAAGGTCGCGGCATGCATGGCCAACCTCGTCGCCGCGCTATCGTTCCGCGCCGAGAAGTACTTTCCGCCAGCCTGATTGTTGCCGAAGCACGGTCGCCTCGCGGAGCGCGCGGCTAGCAAACAAAAACCCCGCCGGGGGAGCACCACGGCGGGGTGATTGCGGCCCGTACGCGGAAGGGAGGGTTCACCTTCGATCGGGCCAACTGGCGCGATCATGTCACCAAAAAGGATGACGGTCAGTTCGATTGGCGACTCTGGAACCCAGAATTCGTCTGGCGTGCTTAATCTGCTGCCCGCAGGTGGTCCCCCATGGCGACAGCGTTGGTCAGCGTCGGCGGGGGTAGGGCCCGAACGAGATGCGCGAGTTCTGCGGGATGCCCAGCGCCTGGTTCAGGTACGGCTCGTCGAGAACGTCCCAGAGCCGGCCGATGATCTCGCGGTCGCTCTGCGAGTGATCCGAAACCACAACCTTGACCGCGCGCAGCGCGAAGCTGAGAAACGTATCGCTGCTTTGCAGCAACGCCGCCTGGACGACGGGCGAACGCATGAGATCGCGCAAGCGCGCGACCGTCACGTCGTCGGCCACGTGGTGCATCGGTGGCGCGTTTTGCCAGAGGAAATCTTGCGCCGCCCGGATCGCGGCTTCGATGGCGCGTTGATAATTCATGCCGGAAAAACGCGCGGGAACCTCCGCTGTTCCAACGGCCTTTACTGCCTCGGCATAGGCAGATTGTCGTCCCCGCAAAAGCGGGACCCATAATCATCCCAGGCCGGTGGTCCTGAGTCCCCACTTTCGTGGGGACGGCGCTGATTACTCCTCGACGCGCTCGACCTCGACATTGACGCACTCGCCGATCTCGCAGCGGTAACCGGCGCCGGCGGCGAGCAGCTCTTGGGCCTCTTCGGCGGAGTGAGCTTCCACGCACCATTGCTCGGTGCGCGTGACGTGAACGGTGGCGTGGTAGGTCTTCAGCGCGGGCCTGTATTCCGGCCTTTGTTTGAGAGCGGCAACAGCCATGGGTTGCTCCGGGACGAATCACCTGTAGAGGGGGAGTCTAGCCCGGCTCGCCGGCGAGAACAAATCAGCAACGCAATTCTGCCATGGCGAGAAATGCCTCCTTTGCGGGGGCGGAACGGGATAGCGTCAGCTACCGTTGACGTAAGTGTCCGCTCATTGACAGGAGCATCTCCGTGGCCCCGCGTGCGTACTGGAAAGGCTACCTGAAACTTTCGCTCGTCTCGTGTCCGGTCGCGCTATTTCCGGCCAGCAGCGAGCGGGAGAAAATTAGGTTTCACCAGATCAACAAGAAGACCGGCAACCGCATCAGATACCGCAAAGTGGACGCGGAGACCGAAGACGACGTGGATGCCTCCGACATCGTCAAGGGCTACGAAGTCGGCAAAGGCGAATACATCGAGCTCGAGCCCGAAGAACTCGAGGCGGTCGCGATCGAGAGCACGCGCACTATCGAGATCGACGAGTTCGTGCCGAGGAAGGAAATCGACGAGCTCTACCTCAACAATCCCTACTACGTGGTGCCCGACGGCGAGGTTGGTCAGCAGGCGTTCGCGGTCATCCGCGAGGCGATCCGCAAGGAGGGCATGGTGGCGCTGGGGCGGGTCGTTTTCACCTCGCGCGAGCACGTCATCGCGCTCGAGCCGCGCGGCAAAGGCCTGCTCGGGGTGACGCTGCGATACCCGTATGAGATTCGCAAGGAGGACCAGTATTTCGACGAGATCGAGAACGAGAAGATTCCCAAGGACATGCTGGAGCTCGCCTCCCAC
Source organism: uncultured Alphaproteobacteria bacterium (assembly GCA_965652015.1). GTDB lineage: Bacteria > Pseudomonadota > Alphaproteobacteria > Rhizobiales > Xanthobacteraceae > VAZQ01. The sequence continues at coordinate 1,172 of CBFGVM010000219.1, read as the reverse complement.
ATCGTCGAGACCAAGTCCGGACATTTCAATCCGGACAAATTCGAAGATCATTACGAAGAGGCACTGAAGGATCTGCTGAAGAAGAAGCGTGCCGGCGAGAAGATCGAGGCGCCGAAGGAGCGCGAACCGGCCAAGGTCATCAATCTCATGGATGCGTTGCGCCGAAGCGTGAGCGCGGAGCGCGGCAGCGGTGCGCGACGCAAGCCGCCGCGCAGCAGCGCGCAACGCCGCACAACAAAACGTGCCGGCCGGTCATCTGCCCGGCAGAAGAAGGCGGGCTAGGAGCGCGGATCGGCTTCCTACCCCTGTACGATTCCACTTGTCGTCCCCGCGACGCATAGCGCGTCCTTAAGGGCGTTCACGCCCGTCTTCGACGGGCTATAGACGCGCGTCAACGCGCTTTTGCTGTCGCGGGGTGCCCCGCGCGGGGACGACAAACCGAAAGACACTCATCTCCCCATCGACCCATCTGGTCGGAAGATGCCGTCGCCCGGCCGCAACAGCGCGCCGCGGTCGCGCGCCACGCAGCGCGTGACGATGCGATAAATCCCCGAGACCGGCGCGGCTGTGCCGGCCGGGATCTGCGCAAAATCCGGCACGCCGATGGCCTCTGCGGCGGCCAGGCATTTTTGCTGATCGGCGAAGCTGAGCATCGTGGTGGTGACGCCGGCGCCGCTCGCACCGGTGCTCCCAACAGTGCTCGGCAGAAGCAGCGTGATGATGATCAAGGTCCACATGATTGGCTCCACAGAGAGTTCGTGCGCTGGCCGCCCACGCTGGCCGCACGCTGCCGGCGCGCTCGCTCAACCGATCTCATGCTCGCGCGGCAGATCGCACTCGTCTCTAGCAGCTTGTCTGTGGAGCCAGTAGCCCGGATTGAGCGAAGCGAAATCCGGGACCAAATGCGTGAAGGACTCAACCGGATGCCGCTTTGCCATCCATGCTCGACGCACCAACCCGGATTTCGCTGCGCTCAATCCGGGCTACGATATCGCGCTTCAGCTCAGCGCGTCTGGTCTTGCGTCTCGAGTTGCTTGACGAGTACGGCAAGGCGCGGGGGGAGCGGAGCCGCCAGCGCGTCGTATTGGGACTTGAGCGATTGCCCGAGCGCGGCGAGCCAGGCGCGTCGATCGCAGGCAAGCATCAACTTGCTCGGGGCAAGCCGGTCGGGC
>CBFGVM010000218.1:0-6963 GCA_965652015.1 uncultured Alphaproteobacteria bacterium | reverse complement strand
GCATAATCTCCTGCAGTGCGGAGAACTTCGCCCTCCAGCCGAACTCGGGTATAGCCGAGTTCGGCCGCCTAATATCCGGCCGAAGTCGGAAACACCCGACTTCGGCTGCAAGCGGGGGAGGGATAGGGAGGGGCATGCCGCAGCCGGCACGTTTCGGCTGTTTTTTTTTGCCTTCGCGCGCGATTGCGCAAAATTGTTCCGAACTCTTTCAACTCTCGCCGCGTTCTCCGTCTGAAGCCTCCTTGCCGGCCCTTGCGATCCATCAATGACCCCGCGAGCCGGGGCGACTTTTGATCGCGAAGTTTGTGCGCGCAGGCGTCGCCCGCGCGGAACTGCACATAACGACTGCGGAAATCGTTCAGTCAGGGAGAGGCGATCATGGCCAAGCGATGCGATATTTGTGGGATTCGGCCCGCCACCGTCCGCGCGCAGGTGACCACCAGCGACGGCGACACACAGGTTCTCGACCTCTGTGAAGTCGATTACCGGCGTTTGGCGCGCCAACAAAGGCAAAGCTCTCCACTCGAATCCCTGTTCGGCGGGCGCGGTGGCCTGTTTGAGGATTTCTTCGGCGACGATTTTTTCGGCAGCCGATCATCCCGCGGCCCTGATGCGGAAACCGCGGGCGCCGATCGGGACGCGGACGCCGCCACCATACCGATCCGCTCCTCGCAATCGTCCCGTCCATCCCACAGCCGGCGAGGCGGCAGTGCCGAAGAGCGCCTGAGCGAGCACGCCCAGGAACTTTTGCAAACGGCGGCGCGAAAGACGGTCGAGTTCAGCCGCGGCGAGGTCGATACCGAGCACCTCCTGCTCGCTCTGCTCGACAGCGAAGTGGTGCGCACGATTCTTGGACAGTTCAAGGTCTCGGTCGACGATCTGCGCCGGCAGATCGAGCAGGAAGCTCCGCGCGGCAAGACCAAGATGGAGGAGGGCGGCGAGATCGGCGTGACCCCGCGGGTCAAGAGCGCGCTGGGGCATGCCTTCGCGGTCTCGCGCGAGCTTGGTCATTCCTATGTCGGGCCCGAGCATTTCCTGATCGGGCTCGCCGAGGAGGAGGGCATTGCGGGTGATGTGTTGCGACGGTACGGCCTGACGCCGCAGGCGATCCGCCAGCAGGCGGTCAAAGTCGTCGGCCGCGGCGCCGAGGAAGGACAAGTCGGTGCGCCCACCAACACGCCGACGCTCGACAAATATTCCCGCGATCTGACCAAGCTCGCGCGCGAGAGCAAGCTCGATCCGGTGATCGGCCGCGCCAGCGAGATCGAGACCACCGTCGAGGTGCTGGCCCGCCGCAAGAAGAACAATCCGGTGCTGATCGGCGAGCCCGGCGTCGGCAAGACGGCGATCGTCGAGGGATTGGCTCAGCGCATCGTCGCCGGCGAAGTCCCGGAAGCATTGCGCGGCAAGCGGCTGGTCGAGCTTGCGATCAACTCGCTTGTTGCCGGCTCGAAATATCGCGGCGAGTTCGAGGAGCGGGTGCAGCAGGTTCTCAAGGAAGTGACCGACCGTCAGGACGAGCTGATCCTTTTCATCGACGAGATTCACACCATCGTCGGCGCCGGATCGACCGGCGGTGAGGGCGGCCTCGACGTTGCCAACGTGTTTAAGCCAGCACTTGCCCGCGGCGAGCTCCACCTGATCGGCGCGACGACGCTCAACGAATACCAGAAGCACATCGAGAAGGATGCCGCCCTGGAGCGGCGGTTCCAGCCGGTCTTCATCCCCGAGCCCAGCGTGGCGCAGACGATCATGATCCTGCGCGGCCTGCGCGACACGCTCGAGGCGCATCATAAGGTCGCCATCACCGACGAAGCGATGATCGCGGCGGCCGAGCTCTCCGACCGCTACGTCACCGGCCGTTATCTGCCCGACAAGGCCATCGACCTGGTCGACCAGGCGGCGGCGCGCGTGAAGATGTCGGCGACGGCGCGGCCGGTGGAGGTGCAGGACCTGGAGTCCGAAGTCCGGCAGCTCAAGCGCGAGCAGGATTACTCAACCTCGCGCAAGCAGTTCGACCGCGCATCTGATCTGCAATCCCAGCACGAGGCGAAGGAAAAGGAATTGCAGCAGTCGACGGAGCGCTGGAAGCGGAGCCTGGGCTCGGCGTCGGCCGAGGTGCGCACCGAGCACATCGCCCAGGTCGTTTCAAAGCTCACCGGCATTCCGGTTACCGAGCTCACGACCGAAGAGCGCGAGCGGCTGATCAAGCTCGAAGAGAAACTGCATCATCGCGTCATCGGCCAGGACGAAGCCGTCAAGGCGGTGAGCGACGCGGTGCGGCTGGCGCGGGCGGGCTTGCGCGAAGGCCGGCGGCCAGTCGCCAATTTCCTGTTCTTGGGACCGACCGGGGTGGGCAAGACCGAGCTGGCCAAAGCGTTGGCCGAGGCGGTCTATGGCGACGAGGACGCCATGATCCGCATCGACATGTCGGAATACCGGGAACGCCACACGGTCGCGCGGCTGATCGGCGCGCCGCCCGGCTATGTCGGCTATGAAGAAGGCGGGCAGCTGACCGAGCGCGTTCGGCGCCGGCCATATTCCGTCATTCTGCTCGACGAGATCGAGAAGGCGCATACCGACGTCTACAATGTCCTGCTGCAGGTGTTCGACGACGGGCGCTTGACCGACGGCAAGGGCCGCGTGGTGGATTTCACCAACACGATCATCATCGCGACCAGCAATCTCGGCGCCGACGTGATCGCCCGGCAGCTGCGCCTGGATGCAAGCGACAAGGAGGCACAGGAGCGGCTCCGCCGCGACCTTATGGAGATCCTGCGCGGCCACTTCCGGCCGGAGTTCCTCAATCGCATCGACGAGATCATCGTCTTCCACTCGCTCACGCGCGAGCAGCTCCGCGACATCGTCAATCTGCAGCTCGAGCGGGTGAAGCGGACGGCGCATGGCCAGGGCATCGACCTGGAATTCGACGCGACGCTGATCGACCATCTGGCCGTGGTCGGTTACCAGCCCGAATACGGCGCGCGTGAGCTGCGCCGTCTCATTCGCTCCGAAATCGAGACCGAGCTTGCCCGTGCCATGCTGGCCGGCGAAGTTCAGGACGGCGACCGCGTCACGGTGCGCTGGGACGGCAACGAGCAGAAGGTCACTTTCGAGCGTCGACCCAAGCCGCAGCGTGTCGTGGAAAAGAAACCGCCGGCGCCGAGCACCTCCGCGGCGCGCGAGCAAGCGGAGCCGCTTGCGGCGCAAGGAGCGTCGTCGACCGGCAAGCCCTCCCAACGTCAGGCAGGCTCGCACCGGCCGAGAAAGGCATCATAGACCGTCGGTTAAAGAATGTTTCCGATCAAGAATGCGGTGCCGACGCGCTATCCGCCCGTCGTCACCTGGGCATTGATCGCGGCCAATTGCCTGGTGTTTTTCGTGCAACTCGGCTTGAGCCCGCGCGAAGAGGAATTGTTCCTCATCCGCTTCGCCCTCATTCCCGCGCGCTACTTCGGCTTGCTGCCGGTCGGTTCGGCTTCCTCGTTGGCCGACTATTTGCCGTTTCTCACCATGATGTTTTTGCATGGCGGTTGGCTGCATCTGATCCTGAACATGTGGACGCTCTGGTTGTTCGGGAAGGTGATCGAAGACCGGATGGGTTCAGGCCGATTTCTCTTGTTCTACCTCGTTTGCGGAATCCTGGCCGCCTTCGCGCATGCAATCTTCAACGCAGACTCCGTGGTCCCCGCGTTGGGCGCCTCCGGTGCCATCGCCGGCGTGCTCGGGTGCTATGTCCGCCTGTTTCCGACCGCGCGCCTGATCGTTCTGGTCCCGATCATCATCATTCCGTTCTTTTTTGAAATGCCGGCGATCTTGTATGTCGGGTTCTGGTTCGTGATGCAGATGCTGCAGGGGGCGGCGGAGCTGTTCATGCCGTCGACCGGCGGCGGTGTCGCCTGGTGGGCGCATATCGGCGGCTTCATCACGGGACTGAGTCTTGGCTCGCTGTTTGCGCGGTCCGAGCGGAACTACCGCAGATACTATCCCGATGAAGGCGTTCTCGGCCTCGACCCTTGGGGCCGACGGATCCGTCCCCCGCTTTAGGAGCCCCCCAATGTCGGTCAACGATGTTTTCTGGCTGTTTTTTATGTTCGCGGCATTTCAGCCGTTGATCCAGCAAAAAATGCTCGAGGCGATGCGCACGCGCAAGATCGCGCAATTGGAGGGCCAGCGAAATTCCCGCGTGATTTTACTCGTGCACCGACAGGAGACGATGCGATTCCTGGGTTTTCCGCTCGTTCGCTACATCGACATCAACGACTCCGAGGAGGTCCTGCGCGCCATTCATCTGACCGACGACGACATCCCGCTCGACATTGTTCTGCACACGCCCGGAGGCCTTGTGCTGGCGTCGCTGCAAATCGCCTATGCCCTGCGCGAGCACAAGGGCAAGGTCACCGCCTTCGTGCCGCATTATGCGATGTCGGGCGGCACCCTCATCGCGCTCGCCGCCGACGAGATCGTGATGTGCAAACATTCGGTTCTAGGTCCGGTCGATCCGCAGCTTGGGCAATCGCCGGCCGCTTCCCTGCTCAAGGTCATCGAGCAGAAGCCGGTGAAGGAGATCGACGACCAAACGCTTGTCCTCGCCGACGTCGGACGCAAGGCGATCGCCCAGCTCAAGGACGCCGCGCGCGAGCTGCTCGCTCGCCGGCTGCCGGCCGACCAGGCGCAAACGCTTGCTGACAAGCTTTCGGGCGGCACCTGGACGCACGACTATCCGATCCGGCCCGGAGAAGCGCGGGAACTCGGCTTGCCGATCAGCACCGAGATGCCGAAGGAGGTTCTCGAACTGATGACGCTCTACCCGCAGCCGATGCGCACGCAACGCGCGGTGGAATATCTGCCGGCGCCGCGACAGCGGCAGCCGCCGGCTTAGCTTTCGATCAGCAGGAAACTTTCGCCAATTTCACCAGGGAGAAACCCCATGCGATTGCGCGAGGAGCTCGGTGCCGCGCGTGCTCAATTCAAGGCGCTGACGTTCTACAACAAGTTCGAGCATATCATCATTCTCATTCTCACCGCCTTGATCGCGGTCGTTATCGTCCTGGCGATGTGGAATCTCGGGCTCAAAATCCTGCTCAGCATATTTTTCGCGGACGGATTCGATCCTACCGACTACCGGGTTTTTCAGACCGTTTTCGGCATGATCCTGACCGTCATCATCGCACTCGAGTTCAAACGCTCGCTGCTCGTCATAGCCGAGCGCACCGAGAACGTCGTCCAGGTGCGCACGGTGGTGCTGATCGCGTTGCTGGCCATCGTACGAAAGCTGCTCATCCTCGATTTGGCCGAGACCGAGGCGATGCAGCTCTTTGCTTTGAGCGCCGCGATCCTGGCGCTTGGCGCGGTCTACTGGCTTGTCCGCGATCAGGATCGCCGGGTGCGCGCTGACGTGCCTTAGGCATTATTCATTGCTCTATACGGCCCTACGCCCACGGGTGAGTTTGCGGACGCATCAACTCCGTGAACTTGAAAAACCGACTTGGCGATATCGAGACCAATTGTCGTGACCGTTTGCATGTGTGGCTCCTCCGAACCGTGGGGGCCTTAAACAGCACCCATATCCATGGCACTTCCGTGCCGGTGGAGGAGCCGTCCACAGCATCAAAAGCGGACTTATGCACCGCAGCAAAAACCACCGCTATTCGATTACCTCGTCGGTGCGCGCGAGCAGCGTGATCGGCAGGTCCAAGCCGAGCGCCTTGGCGGTTTTCAGGTTGATCACCAGCTGGAACTTAGTCGCGTGTTGCACCGGCAGATCGGCCGGCTTCTCCCCCTTGAGGATGCGATCGACATAGGTTGCTGCAAGCCGATAAAGCTCGACATTGTCGATACCGTAGGACGCTAAGCCGCCGCTCACGACCCAGTAGCGGAAGGCATAGACAGCCGGCAGGCGATGCCGCTCTGCAAGCGCGATGATGCGGTCGCGACGGCTTGCGGGACCGGCGCCTGGCAGCACGATGATGCCGCCGTCCGGCGTAGCCGCGATGGCATCTACGGAACGCTCGACCTCAGGGGTGTTGCGCACGCCGGTGGTGGTCAACTCAACTCCGAACGTCGGCGCTGCGGGCGTGATCGTGGCCAGGTAACCGGTCGAGGCTGGGTTCGCTGCATCGTAGATGACTGCAACGCGCTTGACACGGGGGGCAAGCTCCTTGAGCAACTCCAGCCATTTCACTCCGATTGCAAATTCGTGTTGCGTGAACCCGGTGATATTGCCGCCAGGCCGCGCCAGGCTCTCGACAAATCCGGCACCCACTGGATCGGTGACCTGCGCGAATACGATGGGAATATCGCGGGTCGCCTGTTGGAGCGCGACCAAGGCCAATGTCGCACCAGCGAGGAGCACATCCGGCTTGAGGCGAACCAACTCCGTGGCCTGAGCCCGCATGCGCTCGAAACCCTCGTCGCCACCGCCCCAACGATATTGCATCTGAAGGTTTTTGCCCGCTATCCAGCCGAGCTTCTCGAGCCCCTGCAAGAACGCATTGACGCGATTGCGTCCTTCCGGATCGTTTTCGGCAATTCCGAATAGTACGCCGACGCGCGGCAGCGCGCCGCCTTGCTGCGCGTGCGCCGCGAGCGGCCACGCCGTCGCAGCGCCGGCGAGCAGCGAGATGAAGTCGCGCCGTCTCATGCCGAACATCGGGCTTCCTCCGCCCTGGCGTCGCGGTCGGTCTACCGCACGCTCAATTTTGCCGCAGACGGGTCTGCAAGTCCTTGGGGCAGACCTGAAACGTTCTGAATCGAGAGGGGGGTGCGGCGAGCCCTCCCGAGACGGTAGCACATCACGGTGGAAGCAAACTCCTGCCCTGCGGGATTTCAACCCGCCCGATGTCAGCTGTGGGTCAAAAGGAGACATTCCGGTGATGTTGGCTCGATGTCCGTTTTACCCCCAAAAGTCGACATGGCTGCGCGCTTTATGAGTACGCGCCCTAGCACTACTTTGGCAGATTT
>CBFGVM010000217.1:0-6964 GCA_965652015.1 uncultured Alphaproteobacteria bacterium | reverse complement strand
TCCAGACATTCCTGGACGTGACAGAGGGTCTACCATGAAGCGACGATGGTTTACTGTATTTGCAGCCGGGGGCGTGCTCATCGGCGGAGCTTGGCTCATCACCGGGAGCGCCATCCGCGCACAACAGCCGGCCGCGCCGCCAGCAGCGCCCGCCGCACCACCCACCCAGGCGGTGCCGCCAATCGGGCCGGCCGACCCGAAGCTGCAGGTCGTGCTGCTGCCTGACGGCAAGAAGATCCATCTCTTGCCGGCCACGCTGGAAACCACTCAATGGGGCTGGTTCGACAACGCGCAGCCGCCGGTATTGCGCGTCAATAGTGGCGACATCGTCGTGCTCGAGACGATGATGCATAGCCACAACCAGGTCATTCCGGGCACTACGATCGATCAGATCAAGAAGCTGCGGACTGACTTTCCGGGCCGCGGACCGCACACGGTCACAGGACCGATCTACGTGGAAGGCGCGGAGCCCGGCGACGTCCTCAAGGTGACGATCAACAAGATCGTGCCGCGGGCTTACGCGGCGAACTTCAACGTGCCGGGCATGTTCGGGCAGTTCCCAAAGGAGTACGCAGACGGCCAAGTGAAGTATCTCTACCTCGATTGGGACAAGAAGATCACCGAATTCCTGCCCGGCGTGCAAATTCCCCTGCGACCGTTCCCCGGCACACTCGGCGTGGCACGCAAAGAGCCCGGTCGCTACAGCACCGTTCCGCCGGGAGAATATGCCGGCAATCTGGACATTCGCGATCTCACCGAGGGCACGACGCTCTACGTACCGGTACACGTGCGTGGCGCCTTGCTGTGGACCGGCGATTCACATGCCGCCCAAGGTAACGGTGAGGTCAACCTCACGGCGGTAGAAACCGCATACCGGGAGATGAATCTCACGCTTGAGGTGATCAAGGGCAAACCGCTCGATTTCCCGCGTATCGAGACGCGCGCGTCCTGGATCACCATGGGCTTCGACCAAGATCTCAACAAGGCATGGGATCAGGCGAAGACGCAAACCGTCAAATTTCTGTCCGAGCAGCGCAATGTTTCCGCCGATCAGGCGGCGAAGCTGATGACGACCGTGTCGGATTGCCGCGTGTCGCAGGTGGTCAACATCAAGAAGGGCATTCACTGCCTTAACCCCAAAAACCGGTCGGGTCGCGAGGATATGGAGCGTCCGACCAAGGAGACGGCGAAATACTACGTCTCCCACGCGAAGGATGCAGATCTGAACAAGGCGATGGACACGGCTTCGATGGGCATGATCAAGTGGCTCGAAAGCGAAAAGAAGATCGCGCGCCTCGACGCCTATGGGCTCGCCAGCGTCGCGATGGATTGCCGCGTCGGCGCAGTCTCGGACACCGAGAAGAACGTGCACTGCCTGCTCCCGAAGAGCGTTTTCGTTGCGAAACGGTGACCGCCGAGACAACTCCGATCGGAGACGGGAAGGCGCGCGGGCGATACCGTCCGCGCATCGTGCTCGCCCTTTTATGCGTGCTCGGCCTTTCGCTCGTTGCCCGGACCGCGGCGGCCGGCAGCATGCGCGTGGTCACCACGACCAGCGATCTCGCGAGTCTTGCACATGCAGTAGCCGGCGACCTCGCGCAGGTCGAGACCATCATTCCGCCGGCAGCCGATCCGGAAGCGTTCGAGCCGCGACCTTCCGATCTCGCCAAGCTCAAAGGAGCCTCGATCGTAATCCGCGTCGGGCTCGGCTACGATCACTGGCTCGACAAGCTCCTGTCGATGCACGGCGATGCCGCGATCAGCCGCGGCGGCGCCGGTTACGTCGATGCCTCGGTCGGCGTTCCCCTGCTGGAGATCAAGGGGTCGCGCCTCGACCCCACTCGGCGCGATGGGCATGCGCACGGCCTCGCCAATCCGCACTATTGGCTCGATCCTGCGAACGCCGAGACGATCAGCGGCGCAATTGCAGAGGCGGGCATCCGTCTCACGCCTGAACTGACCGAGACGATCATCGCCAACCGCGACGCTTTTCTCTCTCGCCTCAAGGCCAGTCTCGTCGGATGGGAACAGCTTCTCGCCCCACATCGCGGCGCGCGCCTGATCGCCTATCACAACACTTGGCCTTATTTCGCGCGCCGCTTCCGGCTCAACATCGTGGACGTGATCGAGGTGAAAGAAGGCGTCGCGCCGAGCCCGGCGCGGCTCGCCAAGCTGGCGGCGATCATCCGCGAACAGAAGGTACGGGTAATCGCGCACGAGCCGTTCGAACCGGAAGAGGCGTCACAATTGCTGGCGCGGAGAACCGGCGCGGCCGTCGTCAAGCTTGCGCCCTCCGTCGGCAGCGTGCCGGCCGCCAGCAGCTATCTCGCGCTCTTCGATTATAATGTCGGCACATTGGCGCAGGCGTTATCGGCCGCATCGAACTGACGATCATGTTTGAGGACATCCTCGCATTCGCAGCGTTGCCGCTTGCCGCAGCCGTCGTCTTCACCGGCATTCATACTTGGTTTGGTCTGCAGGTGCTGCGGCGAAACGTCGTGTTCGCCGATCTGGCACTAGCACAGGTATCCGCGTTGGGCGCGACCGTGGCTGTGGTGGCCGGCCATGCCGTTCAGAGCGCCGGCGGATACGCCTATACGCTTATTTTCACGGCGGTCGGGGCCTTGTTGTTGACGGCAAGCCGCGGCCTGGCCCGCAGCGTGCGGCAAGAGGCGTTCATCGGCGTGCTCTATGTGTTCGCCACGGCCGCGACGGTGCTCGTCATCGATCGCTCCCCCCAGGGGGCCGAGCACGTCAAGAAAATGCTGGTCGGCGGCATTCTCTCGGTGACGGCGGACGAACTGCTGAAGTTTGTGATCCTCTACAGCATCATCGGGGCCATTCACTGGCTCATACGGCGCCCGTTACTGGCCGCGGCCGGCGCCGAGGAGGGTGGGAAGGACATCCGGAAGTTCCTATTTTGGGACCTCATCTTCTACCTGTCCTTCGGCGTGGTCGTGACGTCTTCCGTCGCCACGGCTGGGGTCTTGCTGGTGTTCTGCTTCCTCATCGTTCCGGCCCTCATCGGTAACTTGTTCTCCTCGCACATCGGCGTGGCGCTGGCGATCGGTTGGATTGCCGGCGCCGCCGCGAGCGCGGCCGGGATATTCGGGTCGTTTCTGCTCGATGCGCCGACAGGTGCGGTCACGGTCGTGGCATTTGCCGCAGCGCTGGTGATCGCCGGAGCGATACGTGCCTTCATCACGGCGCCGGCGACCGAGCGCAGCCGCAACCGGAGAGTCGGATTGCAGGCGGGCGGGCTCATCTTGAGTCTCCTCATCGGTCTCTCGGGCGCTTGGGTCGTCGTCGCGCCGTCGGGCGATCATCCGATCCTGGCCGCCGTCGAGATGGCGACGGGAATCGGACCCGATCGGTTCATGACCGCAAGGGAGCGCGCAGACTATCTCGAAGCCGCCATGGTCGAGCGTCGCCACAAGGCCGAGATCGACCGCCTGCATGACCGCGAACGGCAATCGCGCTGGCAAGGCGATGAACTGACCGCGGACGAGATTCGGCGCATCGGCTCGATGCAACAAACCCTGACCGAGATGGGTCGCGGCGAGCGTTTTGTGGTGGATTACCTGCGCACCCGCGCGCGCGAACGCGAACGCTGGTACATCGGCCTGCCGCTCGCGGCTGCCGGCCTCATCGGCGCCGCCGCCATCGCGCGCAGGGCACGCCGTACGTTGTGATTAGGCGATCAAGCCGAGGCGGGATATCGGCGGATAAATTGGCTCTGTCGGATGAGGGACTTGAGAACATCGGTACACCCGACCGGCGCAAAGCCGCGCGCGCGATTTTTCTCGCCGATAAGAAACATGATCCGCTGCTGGTCGACCAGGCGGCGATAGAGCTCTGTCAGTGGCAACGACGGATCACAGTCAGGATTCGCCCCGCCGCCAATGCCGGTGATCTCGATGACCGAGAAATTTTCTCCCCGCATGAGCTCGTCGGTCGAAGCAAAACGCAGATAGAAGCGTCCATAATGGAACTCGCGCATGCTGCGCGCGATGGCATCGATCCGCGCTTCGAGCTCCGGCGTGACATGGCGCCATGCATCGCGCCAGTGACCATCCGCGCGGAAGGTCAGTGAGAGAACCCGCCCGCTCTGCGTGCCGGGGAGCCGTGCATAGAGCAGCGCGGCTTCCCCGCTATACAGCACGAATTGCTGGAGAATGAATTTCTCGCCGCGCGGGCAATGCCGCAAATACTCGCGCAAGGCCGGAACATCGTCGATCCGAACGGAACCGTGACGGCCGACGTCAGGCTTGGCGATCAGCGGAAATTCCAGGCCGGCCCCGTACAACAATTGCCGGATCCGCTCGAGGTCGACGAAAAGCGTACGATGCTCGACACTGCGCGTCACCGCGATGAACTCGGCCACGCGTCCGCGCTCGGGCCCCGTCACATCGACCAAATAGGCGCTTTTTGCTTCGCCCCACATCCCGGTGGGCGGGTGCCGCGGATTGGCGGTCGTGGGCAAGGTCAACGAGCGGTATCTCGCGGCAAAACCGATCCAGCTCGCGAGCAAGGAAAGATAGAGTAGACCGAGCGGGATGCGATGGATCGCTGCCGGCTGACGCGCGTTACGGCAAACGACATGCGCAGGTCGTTTGTCGGCCGCGCTGGGCTGCTCCTTTAGATTGAACACCCGTCGGCGGAGGAACCCGATTGCGAGCAACATGCAAAGCAGGAGCGGCCATGTCCACCAACCCACACGAGTCTCGAGCGTGTCACTGAAGACCACCGCAATGCAGAGCATCAGCGGTAGATAAAGCGCGGAGACCGTCAGGGTCGCCATGGTGAAACGCGGGAGCGACACTCGGGCCCAGCCGCAGGCGACGAAGCCGACAAACACCACGCCGGGCACCACGCGGCAGAGCGCGACGATTCCGAACAGATTGCGCTTGAGCGTCTCGGCAAAATTGCGAACTCGATCATCGACGGCAACACGCCTGAGCCACGGCAAGTGCCGAGCGCTTGCGCCGACTCCGTACAGGGCAAAGTCGCTCGCCACCATGCCGCCATAGATGCACAGCGCCACGAGCGCCACCGGCATGATCTCGTTCACGACGACGTACGCGCCGAGCAGGATAGCGAAGTCCTCGTGCGCGAACGGCAGCAACAGGAGTGAAAAAAATTGCGCCAGCCACGAATAATCGTGGCCGAAAAGATGCAGCAAAGCTGACACAGCGTCGCTCATTCCCGCGCTTAGGCGCATTCTCCCTGTCGGCGCAGGGCGCCGAGATCATCGGGGTCGCAGACCCCACCGCTTGTGGCGGTATTTCTTATTCGACTTAGCCGTACATCCCTCTGGAAAGCAGGGGGTAATGCTGAGAGCCGCTGCTTCCATAAATTTCCTGTAAATTTAGGCCAGGACACTACAGCCGACAAGACAACATTCGGCGCCGCAAATGAAATTTTTGTTAGTCGGCTCGCCGCTCGTGCGCTGCAACATGCGCGTAAACGTACTGCGAATGTACCTTCCAGGTTTTGCTTGAAATCCTGATCCGGCGCGCCGATAGAGACCGCGAAACCCCGATTACGTAGGGATGCAAACGTGACAGCCCAACGCTCCAAGGGGGCGGACGACAACGTCCTACCGTTTCGACCTCGCATCCCTGGCGCAAGCGGCGGGGCACGCCCCGCCGACTCTTCGGTCGAGGGACTTGCAAAATACGAAGGCGGCGAGGAGCAAGAGGGCACCTACCGCCATCGCATGATGGTCAACCTAGCGGCCTTGGCTTTCACGATCGTGCTTGCGCTCGCCGGCGTGTGGCTGGCGATCCAAATCGCCGACCTGCGCAAGAACCAGGATTGCGTTCTCTCCGGTCGGCGCGATTGCGCACCGATCGACGTCAACGCACACGAGCGTAAGTGAGTCGCCTATTGAGCGTCTTGAGCGTGGTCGATACTGACCTGCGCAAGCCCGGTGAAACCCAACACCTGCGCCGCCGCCGGCGAAACGTCGATCACGCGACCGCGCACGAATGGGCCGCGGTCGTTGATGGTGACGATCACGGTCTGTCCGTTGCGCTTGTTCGTGACCTTCACCTTGCTACCGAACGGCAGGGTGCGGTGGGCTGCGGTGAGCGCCTCGTGATTTAGCTTTTGACCGCTCGCGGTTCTGCTTCCGCTTTCGTAGGAATAGACCGAGGCGATACCGGCCTGGCCTGCCGCGGATGGTGTGACAATGGTGGGAGAAAATTCAAAGCCTAAGATCGAAGCAGCAAATAGCATGATTCTACCTTTCACCATGACCTCCTTATCGTTGCGACACGACGACGTTTTGTCGGCCGCTTTGCGCGGCGAACCTCTCGCTTCTGAATGCGGCGGTTAATTGGCAGCGACGCTCACCCCCGCGATTCTCGCCGCCAGAACGCTCGGCCTCCTGTTTGGTTCCGAACTTGGACCGATCTGAATCCTGGCCCGATCTGAAAGTTCCCTCGTGCCGTTGCCCGGCCGCGCGGCGGCGCGTATCGTTGCGACCGCAATCGAGCGCGGTGCGAGTTCGCGCGGGGAGGATCAAATGGGAGACGTATGGCGCCGTGTTGCGCGGGCGAGCTTGAGCGCAACCGTTATCTGGATAGTGGCGAGCGCGACAACCGCAGTGGCCGAGGAATGCAAGAACCGGGGCCAGCTCGACACGCTCTATTGCGACGACGACAATGACCTGGTCGCCGATGTGCCGAATGACCCGAAGAAGCTGAGAGATCCTTCGACACTCGTTTTTGCCTATACGCCGGTCGAGGATCCTGCCGTCTATCAGAACGTATTCAAGCCATTCACCGACTTCCTCGCCCAGTGCACCGGCAAGCGCGTGGTCTATTACCCTGTGCAGTCGAACTCGGCGGAGATCGAAGCGATGCGCTCCGGCCGCCTCCATGTGGCTGGCTTCTCGACCGGCCCGACCGGGTTCGCGGTCAACCTCGCCGGCGCCGTGCCGTTCGCCGCGAAGGGCACG
>CBFGVM010000216.1:0-7000 GCA_965652015.1 uncultured Alphaproteobacteria bacterium | reverse complement strand
GCGCCTCTTCTGAGTCATCGAACGCACTCATCCGTCGGCGACGGCCTCGAACTCGAACGAGCATGTCGCCGCGAGGTCAGCACTCTCACGCAACTACCGAACGAGACAGGCCTGCGCGAACTGCATTTTCTGCAGGGCCGATAAATACGCGCCTGTTAAGCCTTAATTAACCACGGAGCGCGCTAATCGGATTAGCCCACCGGCAAATCCTCGAGGACCGTGGTGACCAACGCGATTGCCGTTCGACCGCAAGGAGCGATGCGACTGCACGGCCGCTCGATCATGGCCTTCGTGCTCACCCCGACGGCCCCGATCACCGAGTGGCTGACGGCACTGGACAAGCGCAGCGGGACCTCACCCGCATTTTTCGTCGGGCGGCCAATCATTCTCGATCTCGCGGCGGTCGCACTCAATGAATCGCAAATCGGCGAACTGATCAAGGAATTGGCCGAGCGCGGTATTCGGGTCATGGCTCTCGAGGGCCCCGAGCCGGACCAGATCGGCTCCTCGCTGCCGCCCGTGATCAAACGGGGACGCGCGAGCGCCAGTGAGGCGCCCGCGCCGCCGCCCTCCGGCAAAAGCGCCGCGCGGCCGCCCCGACGCCAGGAGCCAAGCTCGCTCTTGATCGAAACCCCGATCCGCTCGGGTCAATCGGTGATTTTCCCGAACGGCGATATCACCGTGCTCGGCTCAGTGGCTTCGGGAGCCGAGGTCGTTGCCGGCGGATCGATCCACATCTACGGCGCGCTGCGCGGCCGGGCTCTGGCTGGGTCTATGGGCAACGCGCGAGCACGAATCTTTTGCAGCAAGAACGAGGCCGAGTTGGTCTCGATCGATGGCTATTACCGGACGGCCGAGGAAATGGACGCAAGCCTCCGCAGCCGGCCGGCGCAGTGCTGGCTCGAAAACCGCGTCCTTGCAATAGCAGCATTGGATTGAAAGATGGGGGAGACAGTAAGTATGTCCAAGGTCCTCGTGGTCACGTCGGGCAAGGGCGGCGTCGGAAAGACGACGTCGACCGCCGCGCTCGGCGCTGCGTTGGCGCAAGCCGGGCAGAAGGTGGTGGTGGTCGATTTCGACGTCGGGCTGCGCAACCTCGATCTGGTGATGGGGGCGGAGCGCCGCGTGGTCTTCGACCTCGTCAATGTCATCCAAGGCGTCGCGAAGCTGCCGCAGGCGCTCATTCGCGACAAGCGCCTCGAGGCGCTGTGGTTGCTGCCGGCATCGCAGACCCGCGACAAGGATGCGCTGACCGAGGACGGCGTCGCGGAAGTCATCAAGGAGCTGCGTGGGAAGTTCGACTGGGTGATCTGCGATAGCCCGGCCGGGATCGAGCGCGGTGCCACACTTGCGATGCGATTTGCCGACGTCGCCGTCATCGTCACCAATCCGGAAGTGTCGTCGGTGCGCGACTCCGACCGGATCATCGGGCTGCTCGATTCCAAGACCGAGAAAGCCGAAAAGGGTCAACGCATCGAGAAGCACGTGCTGATCACGCGCTACGACGCCCAACGCGCCGCGCGCGGCGAGATGCTCAATATCGAAGACGTGCTCGACATTCTTTCCACACCCCTCTTGGGGATCATTCCCGAAAGCGAGGAGGTGCTTCGCGCCTCCAATCTGGGCACGCCGGTGACGATCAATAATACGACGAGCGCTGCGGCGCGCGCTTATCTCGATGCCGCCCGCAGGCTCAAGGGCGACGACGTGCCAATGAGCATCCCCAGCGACCGCAAGGGCTTGTTCGACAAGCTGTTCGGACGGAGAGCGGCATGAACGTGTTCAACCTGTTCCGCCGTCGCGGTTCTGCCCCGGTCGCGAAGGAACGGCTCCAGATCCTCTTGTCCTACGAACGGGCGGCGCGCGGGCAGTCCGACCTGCTCGCCGTTCTGCGCGAAGATATCCTGGCCGCACTCACCAAGCACATCACCGTCGAACGCGAGAACGTTCAGGTGCGAATGGATCGCGGCGAAAACGTCTCGACTCTCGAGATCGAGGTTGAAATCCCCAATTCAGCCGGCATGCTGCTGGCGACGGGAACATAGATCGGCCAACGCAGCTAACGTCATCGCCGGGCACCCCGCCGACCCTGTCGGCGGGGATTGCGGTGCCATCGACGTCTGCATTCGAAGCGGCAAGCCACAATAAAGACGCGGACGCCCGCGACGATCCCCGGATCGAGTCCGGGGACGGGCATGGCGGGTGAGGAAAGACGGTCCAATCTGATCACTACAGGTGCCGGGTTTTTGCCAGCCCTGCGCCGCACGGCTGATGAGCTGCGATCTGGGTTTGTAACCAGGACCGCTCCCAACCTGCTGTCCGCTTCAATCGACTGTTCGAAGTGGAGCGCGAGATCGTCCGCCGCGCTCCTTGGCTTTGCCTTGCTTGCGCTCGCAACCGGGCCCGCTGCCGCCATCGTCGGAGGTGCACCCGTTGCCGACCAGGCCATTGCCCGGCACGTGGTCATCATCGTGGGCGCGCACAACCTGTGCACCGGCGTCGCGATCGCGCCCGATCTCATTTTGACAGCTGCACACTGCGTCCCGAGCGCCGGCAAATATCGACTGGTGACGTTCGAGGGCCGCCGGCCCGCAGTGAAGGATGTCGCCAGCGTCGCTGCGCATCCCCAGTTCTCGCCGCGCGCCGATGCGCCCGATTTGGCTCTCGTCAAGCTTGCGACGCCCGTTGCGAACCTCACTCCGGTCGCGTTCAGCGAACGCCGCGTGCCACCGTCGGTCGGAGACCGATTCATCGTCGCGGGTTTCGGCGTCGGGGTGCAAGGCGACCGCAAGACTGCCGGCAAGCTCCGTGCAGTCACGCTGGTCGCGACCGACCGGCCAAGCTCGCAACAGTTCAGCCTCATTGATCCGCGGAAACTCGGCGAAGCAGCCGGCTTCGGTGTCTGTAACGGCGATTCCGGCGGTCCGGTATTCGACGAAAGAGATCGCGCCCTGGTCGGTATTGTGAGCTGGTCGGCGCGCACCGATGGCGAGCCCACCTGCGGATTCGTGAGCGGCGTCATACCGCTCGCGCGCTATCGCTACTGGATCGCGGAGACGGCAGCCAGATTGGGGTCACCCCTGGAGCCATGATCCGGATCGCGCTCGCCCTCGCCTGCACCTGCACATTTGCTACTTCCGTCTCGGCGCTCGTGGGTGGCGCGCCGCCCGCCGGAGACGCCGCAGGGGGCGCCGTCGTCATGCTCAGCGGATCACAGGCCACATTCTGCTCGGGCGTGGCGCTTGCGCGCGATCTGGTGCTTACGGCGGCGCATTGCGTGCTGCCGGGCGCCACTTACAAGTTGGTCGAGTTCGACGGCGCGCGGCAGCCGGTGCTCAAAGATCTCCGGGCCATTGCGCGCCATCCCGACTTCGACGTCACTGCAGTGCTGCGCCATCGGGTCACTGCCGACGTCGCGCTCATCAAGCTCGTGGCGGCGATGAAGGCCTCTCCCGCGCCGCTGATGCCGGCAGCCGCTTCGGTCGCCGCCGGCGATCGCCTCGTCGTGGCCGGCTACGGCGTTGCGGTTCGTGGCGATGGCACGAGCGGCGGCACAGTACGGGCGGCGACCCTCGTCACCACCGGACAACCGGGGACATTGCAAATAAGGCTGGCCGATCCCGCCACCAAGGGCGAACGCGCCGGCCTTGGCGCCTGTACCGGCGATTCCGGTGCGCCGGTCTATCGAGAGGTCGGCGGCAAATTGGCGGTGATCGGCGTCGTGAGTTGGTCCACCGGACCGGCCTTGAGCGATGGCTGCGGCGGTCTTACCGGCGTCACGCCGCTTGCGCGTTATCGCGCGTGGATCGTGGAGCAAGCGGCGAAAATGGGCTCGCCGCTCGCGCCCTAAGCCGAACCGCCATCCGCACGAACGGCATTCGCGATGGCACGGACATCGGCCGCAACCGACGGATATTTCGCCGCCAGTTCGTCGACATCGCCGATTTCGACGTCGGCGGGAACAACCCCCGGCCACTCGGTGCTCGCGCCGAGGAACCAGCGGCAGCGACCTATCACCCGCGCTGTATGGAACGTGTTACCTGGGATGAAGAGCTGGATGCGTTCCCCGCCGCGCACGTTCGGACCGACGATGACGCGCTGGCTCGTGCCGTCGCTGCGCAGCAGCAAGACCTCGAGCGGATCACCGAGGTAATAATGGTACAGCTGGTCATTGCGGATGCGGTGGAGCCGAACCGGTGCGGTTGGCGTGACCATGAAGTAGAGCGCGGATCCAATCGGCCGTCCGTCACTAAACGGTGGCGGCAAGCCGCCAGCTGCGATCGACTGCGAACTCAAATACGTAATCCGAACGAACCCACAGGTGGCGTTCGGCTCGAGCTCGAGTAAGGTGCGAATCTCGTCGGCAGTGAGCTCATCGGCCATGCGCGCATCATAAGGAGACGACTTGCCATCGGCTAGCTTGAGGGGCGTTCCTCTCGACGATGCAAGCGGCGACACAACCAGGCCGTCAAGTCCATCCTTCGATACAATGCGCGCCCTAACCATCTGGTCCGTTGTGACGGAATGAATTTCAGGGCATAACGTTGTTCGACCTAATATCCTCACATGTGCCATGGCCCGCACGATCCGTGTACAGAGCGACAGCAACGCCCATGACCGTCCCTGGCGGGTGGCTGTGGAGCAAGGCTTCTTTGCCGAAGAGGGCCTCGATGTCGTCTATCACGAGGACAATCCCAAGGGCACCGAAGGCCGGGTGAAAGATTTCGCCCATCGCTGGAAGGAGTCTCAGCTTCAACGGGGCGCGCTCGAAGTGTACCCCGTCTGCGAATGGGGGGCGATCGAGCGCGTGCAGCGGCTGGGCAAAGGCAAGATCATCGGGCTCGATGCCACGGTGCGTACCGGCGCGATCATGGTCAGGAAGGATTCATCCGTTCAGAGCCCTGCCGACCTGCGCAACGTGCCGATTGCGGTCACCTGGCATGCAGGCACATTCTATGCCGCGATCGAGGTCATGGAGGCGGCTGGCATCCCGTTCGCGGAGATCAAGCTCGAGCATGCGCCGGACCGACTGGACGCTTTGCTCAACGGCCGCAACGAAGCCGCAGCGCTCATGGAGCCGCTGGTAAGCCGCGCTATCGCGGCGGGCTGCCGCAAGATCGCCGACTTGCGATGGCGCGGCGGCATCGTCGCCGGGCAGGATATCGATGCGGAAACCGCGGAGAAGTTGCGGCGCGCGCTCAACCGCGCGACCGCCTGGCTGCGGGAGGACGAGGCACGCTCGCGAGCGGAACTCTTGCGCGACCTACCACCCGAGCTGCGCAAGGAGGGCCTGCTTCCCGAACTGACCGGCGTTAAGGCGTACCAACCGGCCGAGTTCAAAGCGAAGGTCGACTGGATGCTCAAGCGCGGATTTTTGCACGAAGCTCCCAGCTACGACGATAGCGTGCACACCACGTGATGCAGTAGATCGGTTGCCGCGCTTCAAAGCTACCGCGTCCGGCGACAGAGTCGGAACGGTCTTGTGCAGATTTGCCGGAAAGTTGTTTCGCAGCCGCTTGCCGGCATTGAGCCGTTTGCAACAGCGCCGCTTTACTCCGCCGGCGCGGCCGGCGCTTCCGCCGGTCCGCTCGCCGGCCCCCGCAGCGGACGTTCTTCCAGGAGCAACACGGCGGCAAGAGCCGCAACCAAAAAGGCATCCACAGCGACGAACACAAAGCGGAACGGGACCGCGATATCGAGCCCAGCTGCCCTGGCAGTCTCGACCAGGAGTTCCACGCCGGTGCCGCGCTCGGGCGTGGCGCCCAGGGCAGCCAGAAGGATCGCGCCCATGATTGCGACTGCAAGCGCGCTTGCTAACGCACGGAAGAAATTCATGGCCCCGGTCGCCGTCCCCACCTGGTGTGCCGGCACGGCGTTTTGGATCGACACGGTTGCCACCGGATAGACGGTACCTGCACCGAAGCCGATGAGCGTGAGCGCAATGATCACGCCCAGGAGCGGCATGGCGGGCTCGATGGCGAGCGCCGTGACGCTCGCGATCGCTATCGTCGCACCGCCGATCGCCGATACCTTGTAATGGCGCAGATACATCATCGACCGGCCCGACAGCATCGATCCCGGTGTCGTCATCAGCACGATCGGAATGAGCGCGAGACCGGCTTCCGTCGCGGAGAGCCCGTGCACAACTTGGAAGTAGAGCGGCATATACACGGTGAGGCCCAGTACCGCTCCGAGCATCCACGACGTGGCGGCCGTCCCGGCACGCATCACCGGATTCCCGAGCACAGTCAGCGGTAGAAAAGGCTCCGCAGCGAGCCTGAGCCACCACACGAACGCTAGGCTGAGCCCCAGCGAAACGAGAACCAGCGCGAAAATCGTCGACGATAGCCACGGCACGCGGATACCGCCCGATGTGAGGGCAATGAGGAAGATGGTGGCGGCCGAGGTCATCAGCGCGGCGCCAATCACGTCGAGCCGGTGCGGCCGTTCGTGGCGCGGCAGGCGCTTCATCGCGTGATACACGAGCAGCATTGCGACGAGCCCAAGAGGCAGGTTGAGCCAGAAGATGAGCGACCAATGTAGGTACTCGGCAATGGCGCCGCCGAGGGCCGGCCCGGCGAGGCCAGCCACGATCCATGACGTGCCCATATAGGCTTGGTAGCGACCGCGCTCGCGCGGCGTGATCATGTCGGCGATAGTCGTCTGGGTTAGCGGCACGATCCCGCCGCCGCCGATTCCCTGCAGGGTGCGGCCAGCGATCAATATCGCCATGTTGGGCGCCGCTGCGGATACCACCGAGCCTGCGAGGAACAAGCCGATTGCCAGCAACATCATGACGCGTCGGCCGTGGATGTCGGAGAGCTTGCCGTAGAGCGGCGACACCACGGTCGACGACAGCAGATAGGCAATGATGACCCAGGACAGGTTCTCGAAATCACCGAACTCACGGCCGATGGTAGGCAACGCGGTGACGACGATGGTCTGATTGAGCGCCGACAGGAACATGCCCAGCATCAGGCCGTAGAAGATGTTGCGCATC
>CBFGVM010000215.1:0-7058 GCA_965652015.1 uncultured Alphaproteobacteria bacterium | reverse complement strand
TCAGGCGGTTGAGCTTGTCTTCGGGGATATCTTCCGACAGCCAGTCGCGCTGGTGCTCAGTGAAGTAGAGCTGCTTCGACACCGGATGCCAGTCCATTCCCACGATTTGGCGGATGCCGTGGGCAACGACTTCCAATCCGCTGCCGTCCAAGTTGAGACGATAAATCTTCGCATGCCGGTCGGACGGCATGCAGATGTTGCACGGCGCACCGACCTGGAAATAGAGCTTCTCGTCGGGTCCGATGGTGAGATATTTCCAACCGTGCGCCTCGTCCTTGGGCAGGTCGCTGAAGATGACCGTCGGCTTCGGCGGGTTGTCGAGCTTGTCTTCGATATTCTCGATCTTGGAGATCTGCGACAGCTCCGCGATGTACAGCGTGCCCTTGTGCAGGACGATGCCGTTGGGCCGATGCAGTCCGGAGGCGACGACCTTGACTTCGCGCGTCCCGCCCTTGTCGACAATGGCGTGGATCTTGTCCCTGATGCGGCTCGAGACGAAGACGGTGCCCTTGTCGCCGAGCCGGAGCGTGCGCGCGTTGTCGACGCCGCTCGCATAGAGGTCGATGGTGAAGCCCTTCGGGGCTTTGAGCTTGTCGATCGGGAGCTTGTCGGCGGCGGTCGCCACCGGCGGCGGCGCAACGGGTGCAAGCTTCTTTGCACCCTCGGTATCGGGTCGGCCCATCAAGGGCGAACCGGGCGGCAACGGAGCTGGCTGTTGCGCCGCCGCCGGCGGTGAGGCTTGCGGCTGTGCCGCAGGCTGCTGTGCCGCCGCCGGCGATGTGGCCGCAAGCAACGTACCGAGGGTGCCGGCGAGTACAAGCGCGCATGGGCGCGAGAAGTGGGTCATGATGATCCTCCCTGAACTGATTCTTCGTCGTGCATTATCGCTTGATCTTCAGGCCGCGGGTCGACGAGCCTCCTTTTCGATCGCAGCCGACTGCAATCTAGATTGTCAGCGTGCGGGTCTTGGCCGCGGCATAGCGCTCCCCGACTTTGCCCCAGTTCACCACGTTCCACCACGCCTTGAGGTAGTCGGCGCGGCGGTTCTGGTAGTTGAGATAGTAGGCGTGCTCCCACACGTCATTGCCAAGCAGCACGCGCTTTGAATCCATCAAGGGCGTATCCTGATTGGGCTTCGTCTCCAGCGCGAGCTTGCCGTCGGGCGCGACGGTGACGAACACCCAGCCCGAGCCGAACACGCGCAGCCCCGCGGCGTTGAAATCGTCCTGCAGTTTCTGCAATCCGCCGAGATCGCGCGTAATCGCTGCCGCGAGATCGCCTTGCGGCTGGCCGCCGGCGGGGCCCATGATCTGCCAGAACATCGTGTGATTGGCGTGCCCGCCGCCGTTGTTGCGCAGCGCGGTGCGGATCGCCTCGGGCATTTCCGGAAGCTTGACGAGAATCTCCTGTAGCGGCATCGCCGCGACATTGGAGTGATCCTTGACCGCGTTGTTGAGGTTGGTGACATAGGCCGCATGATGGCGATCGTGATGGATCTCCATGGTGCGGGCATCGATGTGCGGTTCAAGCGCGTTGTTGGGATAAGGAAGCGGGTCAAGTTTGAACGGGCCCGACGGGGCCTGGGCGTGGACATCGCGCACGAATGCGACTGCGGCAACCGCGGCGGAGCCGGCAATGAATTTTCGGCGGGTGAAGGATGCGATGGGATCGAACGACACGGGTTTCCCTCCAATGGATTACGTTTTTGGTGTGCTCGAGCGCGCCTGCCGCAGCGCTATGCCGGCAGCTACGATAGCACATGCTGCCTGACGGACCAGATATCAGAGGCCGCAGCTTCGGGGTCCATCAATCCCTCGTGTTTTAGTGCGTCACATGCGCCGATAGGCATAGGCGGCGTCGGTTTGGACTGCCGCAAGCTCTGCCACCCGCGCCGTTCATGCACCCATGTGCCGCCAGTCGTGTTTATCACAACTCCAGGAGCTTTTTGTCGGCCAAGCCGCGCAACAGCGTACCGACGTCCGCGAGGATTTTCTCCCGCGGCGCCGCGTAGGTCTTCGCGAGATCGTCGACGAGTTCGCCGAAGGTCATCTCGCCGGTGCAGCGCTTGATGATCTCGGCCGCGATCGCATCCGCCTTGAAGATCCGCTCGGGCGCGAGCAGAACCCATCCGCCTTGCGCCTCGTTGTGAACGAGGCGTACGCCGCGCGGCAGCCGTGGCCTCGCCTCGGGGGCGATGGGTGCGCTTGGATCGCTCAGGAGGTGCTCCAGTCCTTCGGCACGAAGGCGCCGGGCGGAATATGCCTTGGCGCCACATAGGCGTGGTAGAGTGCATCCAGCATCGCCCATAACACATCGCATTTGAATTCGAGCGCCTTGAGCGCGGCCTGCTGGGTGTCCGGGCTCCGGGCGTGGTGCTTGACATAATCGAGCGCGAACTCGGAGTCGCGTTGCGCAAGCGGCGGGCGCTGCGAGAAATAAGCGAGCGTGTCGGCGCTGACGAAATCGTAGCTCTTGAGCATGCCTGCGAGCCGCTCGCTGATGATTTGCGGCGAAAACAACTCGGTGAGCGAGGAGGCGACGGCCTCGAGCAGCGTTTTCTCGCGCACGAAGTGCACATAGGCCTCGACCGCGAACCGCGTCGCCGGAAGCAATCCGGCCAGGGAAACGACGTAGTCGCGGTCGAGCCCGAGCCCGTCGGTCAGCTTGAGCCAGCGCGCAATGCCGCCGTCGCCTGCGCTTTCGCCGTCATGGTCGACGAGGCGTCGCCGCCACTCGCGGCGCAGTGCGGGATCATCGCAGCGTGCGATCAGGCCCGCGTCCTTCACCGGGATCATCGCCTGATAATAGTAGCGGTTGAGCGCCCAGGCTTGGACCTGGCCTTTCGTGCACTTGCCACCGTGCAACAGCACGTGGAACGGATGCAGGCGATGATAGCGCCGCGCGCCGATGTCGCGCAGCTGCGCCTCCAGTTCGGACGGCGTCATCGGCGTCACAGCGCGATCTCCATTCCGTCTTCGGCCACCTCCCAGCCCGCGTGCTCCACATGCATGCGCTCCGGCGAACCGGCGATCAGGATCGGATTGGTGTTGTTGATGTGCACGTAGATGCGCCGCGCGGCTATCCCCTCGAGCGCGGCAAGCGAGCCATCCGCACCATCGATCGGAATGTGGCCCATGCGGCGGCCGGTCTTGGAACCGGTCCCGCTCGCGATCATCTCGTCGTCGCGGAAAAGCGTGCCATCGAAAAAAACGACGTCGGCGCCTTGCATCCGTGCCGTCATCGCCGCGGTCACCGCCGCGGCGCCGGGGATATAGAGCAAGCGGGCGTTGTCCGCACAAACCTCCACGCCCACATTGGCGGCGGTCTCGCTCGCGGTGTCCGGATTTTCGCCTTCGAGATAGAGCGGCACCTTGCCCGGCACCGTGAACAGCCGCGCCTGTAATCCGCCGGGAAGCGCCAGTGGTGCGGCGGGAACGAGCGCCTTGCGCGTCACCACGTCGGCCGTCAGCACACCGAACATGGCGTTCTCTGCGAGCGTAGCCAGCGTGACTGCCGTGGCGCACAGCAGGAAGGGCTCGCGCTCGCGCAGGCTCAGCAGGCCCGCGACCTGATCGATTTCGGCGCCGGTCAGCAATACCGCTTTGATGGGACTTCCGCGGATCCCATCACGCGGATGCAGGGCGTTCGTTTGGCGCAGCTGTTGGGGAAGGTCGGGGGAGGCGTTGATCAACAGCCAGTTTTCGGCGTCGGCGCTGACCGCGAGGCTTGCCTGCGTGCGCGGCCGCACGCGAGCGTCGCCCGCCCATGCCAAACGGCATGTCGGACAGCGACAATTCCACTGCGGAAAGCCTCCTCCCGCCGCCGAACCTAGCACGCAGGCGGTCAGTCGCCCCATTCAGGATCGACGCAAATGGGCCGGATCAGAGCTCGGCCGGCAAATACCCGTTGATCTCCAGGCCGACGCAGATCTCAACGAGGGTCGGGGTTGTCCAAGCCATCGGTCGACGTTCCTCGCGTTTCTCAACAGCAACAAACTAAGACGCAGCCGCCTGCCGTGCAAGCATGCGCGGCAAGGGGCCGCAACGAAAAACCGGACCCTTGCGGGTCCGGTGTAGTTCGTCGGCGCGGGGCCGACAATCACCTTCCAGAGGGGAACAGCTGACGACGCTACGATTGCAATCTGGGAGGATGGGCAACCGCCGGCCGTCAGTGGGGCGCAGTATGCCGCGGCGATTTTTCCACACAACGCAAAGGGTTGCATGCCAGCCATGCGGCCACCGTTAAGCACGCGAGGTTCCCGCGGCGGGGCGACGTTCCAGGTTAGAAATGCCAGCGTTGCGCTTTCGCGACCAGAAAGTCGCGGAACACCTGCACCCGCGCGACGGTCTTGAGTTCTTCCGGATAAACGAAATAGGCGTCGAGGGCGATGGTGTCTGACTCGCCGAACAATTGAACCAAGCCGCCATTTTCCTCGACCAGGTAGTCCGGCAGCAGCGCGACGCCGATTCCGCGCTGACACGCGCGCAGAACGCCAAGCACGTTGTTGATGGTTAGCGCCGGGGTGCGCGCACCCTTGCCGTTGCGCGCGACCTCGATCAGCCAGCGCCGGTTCTCGAGATAGTTCGGCACGGTGCTGCCGCCCAACAGCAAGATGCGATGGTTGTCGAGGTCGTCGAGCGCGCGCGGCGTACCGTACCGCTTGATGTATTCCGGTGAGGCGTAAGCATGGAAGCGCACGGAGAATAGCTTGCGCTGGATCAAGTCCGGCTGCGTCGGCTGGCGCAAGCGGATCGCCACATCCGCCTCCCGCATCGCCAGGTCGAGTTCCTCGTCCGTGGTGAGCAGCGTGACCTGAACGTCGGGATAAAGGTCGATGAACTCGCCCAAGCGCGGGGTGAGCCAATGCACGCCCATGCCGGGCGTCGTCGTCACGCGGAGTTCCCCGTTCGGTCGCTCGCGGCTGTCGGTGAGCTTCGCGCGCGCCGCTTCGAGCTTCATGAACACGTCGTGCGCGGTGTGATGGAGCAACTCGCCTTGCTCGGTCAGAATGAGACCGCGCGCATGGCGGTGGAACAGCGAGACGCCCAGCTCCTGCTCGAGGGCCGACACCTGTCGCGACACCGCTGATTGCGAGAGCCCCAGCTGCTCGCCGGCATGCGTGAAGCTGCCCGCCTCGGCGGCAGCGTGGAAAACCTTGAGCTTATCCCAATCCATGCTCATGCCCATTCGAGCCTTCACTCCGCCGCGACCGCCGGCTCCGCCTCTCCCTGCAAGGCGAGGAAGCGCTCGGCTTCGAGCGCTGCCATGCAGCCCTGCCCGGCAGCGGTCACCGCCTGGCGGTAAACATCGTCGGTGACATCGCCGGCGGCGAACACGCCTGGCACCGAAGTCGCCGTCGAGAACGGCGCGGTCTTAATGTAGCCAGAGGGCTTCATATCCAATTGCCCAACGAACAGCTCGGAGGCGGGCGTGTGGCCGATGGCGACGAATACGCCGTCCGCCGTTCGCTCGGTGAGCGCGCCGGTCTTGACGTTGCGCAGAATCGCTCCCTTCACCTTGAGCGGATTTTCCTCGCCTACCACGCCTTCGAGCACGGTATCCCAGATCACCGAAATCTTCGGATTCTTGAACAGACGATCCTGCAGAATCTTCTCCGCGCGGAAACTGTCGCGGCGGTGCACGACCGCGACGCTGGAAGCGAAATTGGTGAGGAACAGCGCCTCCTCGACCGCGGTGTTGCCGCCGCCGATCACGAGGACCTCCTTGCCGCGATAGAAGAAGCCATCGCAGGTCGCGCAGGCGGAAACTCCGTAGCCCTTGAATTTTTGCTCGGACGGCAAATTGAGCCAGCGCGCCTGGGCGCCGGTCGCCACGATCACGCTGTCGGCGATGTATCGGTCGCCGGAGTCGCATTCGATCTGGAACGGCCGACGGTGGAGATCGACTTTGCTCACGTGGTCGGCGACGAGCTTGGTCCCCACATGCTCGGCCTGCTTTTGCATCTGCTCCATCAGCCAGGGACCCTGGATGACGTCGGCGAAGCCGGGATAGTTCTCGACATCGGTGGTGATGGTGAGCTGACCGCCAGGCTGGATGCCCTGAATCAAGATCGGCTCAAGCATGGCGCGGGCGGCATAGATCGCGGCCGTGTAGCCGGCGGCGCCCGAGCCGATGATGACGATCTTGGCGCGGTTTACCTTACTCATCGATGACAGACCCTCTTCTGCGCTCGAGGCAAAGCGCGCAGCGAATGCAAAGATGGCTGCACCTCGCGCCGTTTTGCCCTGGCTCCAACTTGGCCGTTCGGACGGCCACCGCTCCCCCACCGCGCGCCGGCGAGACGCCGACTCGGAATGCGCATTGCCGCTCTGCACAATTTATGGCTTTGCGCGAGCCATGCAAGATATGCAGACCAGGGACCACAACTTTGTGACAATCTGCCGGTGAAATCATACCGCTTGGGCAAGA
The DNA here is from genome assembly GCA_965652015.1 of uncultured Alphaproteobacteria bacterium. Classification (GTDB taxonomy): domain Bacteria; phylum Pseudomonadota; class Alphaproteobacteria; order Rhizobiales; family Xanthobacteraceae; genus VAZQ01. The sequence goes on along the minus strand of CBFGVM010000215.1, from coordinate 629 downwards.
ATGTTTCGCAGCCGGCCGCGCTGTTGCTAACAATGCCCGAGCAACAGCGAATCCCGGAGCATTCCCGTGGCCGCTCGTCTCGATCCCATCGACCGGCAGATTCTCAAGGAGCTGCAGGAGGATGGCCGCATGACCAATGTCGAGCTTGCGCGCCGGGTCGGCATCTCGGCTCCGCCCTGCCTGCGGCGTGTGCGCGCGCTCGAACAGGCCGGCTACATCAAAGGGTATCGTGCGCTGCTCGACGAGAAGCTTCTCGGCTACGAGGTGACCGTGTTCGCCATGGTGCACCTGACGAGCCAGGCGGATGCCGACCTCAAGGCTTTCGAAGACTTCGTGCGCGCCCAGCCGCTGGTGCGCGAATGCTGGATGCTCTCCGGCGAGATCGATTTCATCCTCAAGTGCGTGGCGCCGGACCTCAAGACGTTCCAGGCTTTCGTTGCCGAACTCACCGCGGCGCCGCACGTGCGCAACGTCAAGACGTCGCTGACGCTGCAAAATTCCAAGGACGCGGCGATGGTGCCCATGGAGACGAAGGCGCGCTAGCGGGAAACTTGCGGACTGAGGCCACATCGTTCCCTCCCCCGCTTGCAGCCGAACTCGGGTTTACCCGAGTTCGGCCGCTTTATTGA
>CBFGVM010000214.1:0-7096 GCA_965652015.1 uncultured Alphaproteobacteria bacterium | reverse complement strand
CCTGCTTGAGGCAGTTGCTGCCGACGACGATCAGTTTGCTCTTCTCGACGCCGAGCGGAATGCCCGCCGATTTCGCGGCCTGCACGATGGCGGCGGCCTGGTTGTCGGCCATGCCATAGACGACGTCAAGCCCGCCCTGGGCCGCAAATCGCGCGAACAACTGACCGGCGATGCGCTCGCTGAGGTCGGTCTGCCACTTGGCGTCCTCGACGGCGACGATCTGAGCCTTCGGATTGGCCTTCATGGCCTCGCGGAAGCCGGCGACCCGGCGCGGGCCGACACCCTCCTGTAGCGAGCCGGTGATGAGTGCGATCTTGCCGCCGTCGCGGCCGCCCTCCTTGAGCGCCTGCAATACCGATACCCCTGTGATGCGGCCGAGCTCGACGTGGTCCTCGCCGACGAAGCTGAGGTAGAGGTCCTCGGAGCCGTCGCGGGGCGGGGAGTTGACCAGGATCACCGGCACGCCGGCCTGCTTGGCGCGGATCAGCGCCGGCACGATAGCCTGCTCGGAGCCGGCGATGATGGCCACCATGTCGAACTGGCGGGCGATGGCGTCGTCAACCTGCTGCGCCTGCAAGGCTGCGTCGAACTGCTGGCTGACCGTATTGACCTCCATGCCGAATGAGTTTGCGCGGGAGACAAAGGTCTTGTTCAGCGTGGCGATGAACGGATGCGTCGGGGACGTGACGAGAAATGCGATCTTCTTGCCTTTCGGAGTGGCGTCCGCTCCGGCAGGGATCAGGAACGACAAGCTAAGGGCAGTGATCAGCGCAACCGCTAGCTTCATCATGTCTACCTCCCTCGCAGCACAACCTCGTTCTAGGACGCGCGCCAAGGCGGCGCAACCGCCCCAACCGAGCGAGTAATGCGCTTCTAGCGCATCGCGAGCAGTGCATGAGAGTGGTTCTGGACGTTCTTTGAGAACGCGTTGGCGAGCCGAATAAAGCGCTGCGCAAGTGGGCGGCAATCCTCGGAGCGCCGGTCCCGGGTCAAGCCGCCGGCGGGCGCCGTGCCAATCGCCGCGCCACGATCAGCCGGCGCGCCAGGTCAGGACCATCCAGAACCGCCACCGTCAGCAGCACGGCGCCCATGGCGATGTCGTTGACGAAGGGGGGCGCGCCCACAGCATTGAGCCCGGAGCGGAGCACCGCGAGCGTCAGCGCGCCGGCCGCGATCCCGAGCGGCCGCCCGGTGCCGCCGCCCAGCGAGACGCCGCCGAGGATCGCGCCCGCCGCAGCCGGCGTGATGACATCCGACAGTCCCGCCGGTGACGCCGACGCAAGGCTGTAGCTGAGCAGAACCCCGGACAGCGCGGCGCACAGCCCGGAGAACGCGAAGATGCCGATGATCAGCGCGTCGGCCTTGACGCCGGTAGTCATGGCGGCGCGGCGGTCGCTGCCAATCGCGATGATGTCGCGGCCCAAACGCGTCCAGGCAAAGATCATCGCTGCGCTGGCGAAGAAGAACGCTGCCAAGATCAAACCACCGACGGCGCAACCACGCTGCGAATGGAGAAGATGCCGCCGAACCGTTCGTTGAGCAGGAGGGCGACGGCGAGATTGTCGTAGGGCAGCGAGCGGCTCTCGGTCAGCACGAAAGCGATGCCGACGAACACCAGCAGGCCGCCGAGCGTCACCCCGACCGACGACAAGTTTAGACGCACAATGATGAATCCCTGCGCGATGCCGGCGGCGAGACCGATCGCCAGCGCAAGGAAGAGGCCGAGCCAGGGATGCTGAGTGCCGGTGAGCACCGCGATGCAGCCGGCCATGCCGTACATGCCGACCACCGACAGGTCGAATTCGCGGATCATCATCGTCAGCCCGAGCCCCAGCGTCACCAGGCTGACGGTTGCGAAGATCTGGAGCGTGCTGTAGGCGGTCGCCGCGCTGAGGAACGCTCCCTGGCCGGCATCGAGCGCAGCGAGCAGGAGGATACAGGCCGCGAGGACGGTGAACGGCCGCCAATGTGGCCCGGCAAGTTGGCGCCACGTGTTCATCGTCCGCTGCCGCGCGCCTGCAGCACGATGACCGCGAGCACGATCAGTCCGGCCGCCAGATATTGCCACTCTTGGCGCAGCCCCTGGAGCAGCAGCATGACCTGTACGGCTGCGATGACCATCGCGCCCGCGAATGTTCGCAGCGCCGATCCGCTGCCGCCGCCGATCGCCGTGCCACCCACCAGCACCGCCGCGATGGCGTCGTAGTCGTAGGCAACGCCGTAATCCATATTCGCGGAATCGTAACGAATGGCGAGCATGATGCCCGCGAGCGAGGTGAAGAAGCCGGCCCACAGATAGGCCCCGGTGATGGTTCGCCAAGTGCTGACGCCAACCGCTTCCGCGGCACGGAAATTCGATCCGATCATGAACAGGTTTCGCCCGAACCGCGTCGCCGAGAGGATGAACTGCGCGATCACGGCGGAGACGAGGAATACGACAAACTCGATCGGGACGCCCGCGATCTTGCCCTTGGCCAGCGCCGGGACCGTGCCCGGATCGGCGTAGATCGTGCCCTTCTCCGAAAATACTTGGGCGACGCCGTAAATCAGAGCCAGCGCGGCAATGCTAATGATGATCGGATTGGCGCGGACCGAGCCGATCAGTAATCCCTGCAGTCCGGTCAGCAGCGAACCGAACATCACTCCGACGACCAGGCCCGTCCCGAAGCCCAGCTGGTTTGCGGCCAGGATGAACACCATCGCCGTTGCGCCGACGGTGGCGCCCAGCGCGAACGACATGATGTTGCCGCTGATGGTGATGAGCGTCATGCCGATCGCCACGCAACCGATGAACGACACCGTGGTGAGCAGCGCCAGGATGCTCGGCCCGGCCAGGAAGCCGGGCGTCGCGAGGATGACTGCGACCAGGATGACGATGCCGATAGTCTGCAGCCATGCGAACAGGCGAGCCCGATCGAGGCGGGTACGCGCGCCGGCTCGCACAGCATGATCGGTACCCGCGGTAGAATTTTGGGTCATGCAACCGACTGTATGGGATGCGTGATATGCGTGATATCGGTGAGAATCGAAGCCATGGCGATATCGTCACCCTGGTAGCGTGCGACCACGCGGCCGCGGTACAGCGTGATCACGATGTCGGCGATGCCGACCACCTCATCGAGATCGGACGACGTCATGACCAAGGCCGCCCCGAGATCGCACAGCTCCTGCATGATCCGATAGATCTCGGCCCGCGCGCCGACGTCGATGCCGCGGGTCGGCTCGTTCATCAGCAGCACGGCGGGTTGAGTGCTTGCGAGCGCGCGGCCGAACAGCAGCTTCTGCTGATTGCCGCCGCTGAGCGTGATCGACTGCGATGTCAACCGGTTGCGATCGACGCCGACGCGTTGCGCGAGACTGGCGCCAATCCGGCGCAGCTCTCGCCACGAGAGCACACCCATCCGCACGCCGGCATCGAGCCGGCTCGCCACCAGATTATCCAGCACCGTCAGCTGCGGGAACAGACCCTCGGACGCGCGGTCGTCGGGGATGAAGAGCACATTGCGCCCGACACAATGCGGCACCGAGCCGAGGCGCATGGGCCGGCCGTCAACCATCACGCTGCCGGTGGCCGAGGGGACGAGACCAGCCAGCGCCCGCGTGATCATGTTTGCGCCCGAGCCGATCTGGCCGGCGATGCAAACGATGCAGCCGCGCGGCGCGACCATAGAGAAGTCGTGCACCGCACCGGGCACGCGCAGATTTTTGACGATCATGCGGGCACCCCGGTCCGCCCGCGCGGCCGCTTTGGGATACATGTCGTTGAAAGAGCGCCCGAGCATCAGCTCGACCAGCTGCGCCCGCGTGATCTCGCTGACCGGGCCGGTCGTGACATGCGCTCCGTTGCGCAGCACCGTGACTGAATCGCAGAGCTCGAAGACCTCGCCGAGCCGATGCGTCACGTAGATGATGGAGCGGCCTTGCGCCCGCAGACCCCTCAGGATGCCGAGAATGCGATCGATTTCGGCATCGGACAGCGTCGCGGTGGGCTCGTCCAGAATCAGCACCCGCGCGTCGCGAGCCAGCAGGCGCGCGATCTCGATCAGTTGGCGCTGACCGATGGTCAGCGAGCCAACCGGGCGATCGAGATCCCAGCCGGCAAGGCCGAGCGTCGCCAAGGCTTGTTGCGCGCGCAAGCGGAACTTGGCCCGTCGGTGCAGAAACGGAACCTCGGCGCTGCCAAGCCAGATATTGTCCAGGATCGACAGATGCGGCGCGAGGCTGAGCTCCTGCGCCACTAGGCCGAGGCCCAGGCCTTGTGCCTGTTGCGGGGAACGCATGACCTGCGTTTGACCGTTGATGGCTATCGAGCCGCGATCGGGCGCGACCAGCCCCATGAGAATCTTGACGAACGTGCTCTTGCCCGCGCCGTTCTCGCCGCACAGCGCTCGAATTTCTCCGCGCCGAAGCGAAAACGAGACATCTTTGAGCGCGGTGACGCCCGGATAGGCTTTGCTCACGCCCCAGACCGACAAGACCTCCTGCAACAGCCGTCCTCCCCGACCAAACCTCGAACCCGCTGCATCGGCCGCAGCCGAGGGCTGCCGTCAAATAGGTGCAAGGCGCGTCAGCCTACGCATCTGTAGTGCCTGTCCTTCCCGAAAAATCGCGTCCGGTCCAGCACACCGGAGCATTATGTCACATGCTGTCCTCGGCGGACTGCATCATCACTACGTCCGAATCTGAGTTTTTGGTACACAGGCCTATAATGCAAACCGTCGGGCATCTCTTCTCGCGCGAGGCCTGGGAGCGTAACGCCGCGATCTACGAGGCCATCCGCGCCATGCCGTTCAACGCGCAGCTTGCGTCGGGCTCGCTGAGCGAGGCGCGGTTCAAGCACTACATCACTCAGGATGCGCATTACCTCATCGGCTTCGGACGCGCTTTGACCCTTGCAGCAGCGAAAGCGCCGGATGCGGATCGCATCGTGCAGTTCGCCAAATCGGCCGAAGGCGCCCTGGTCGTGGAGCGCGCGCTGCACGGTTCGTTTTTCAAGCAGTACGGCATCACGGCGCAGGTCTTTGCGCAAACGCCGCTCTCGCCGGCCTGCCACCATTATGTCTGCTATCTTCTCGCCACGGCCTATGCAGAGCCTTACGAGGTGCTGCTCGGAGCGCTGCTGCCCTGCTTCTGGATCTACGCCGAGGTCGGACGCGACATCCACGCGCGCGCAGCACCGGCCAATCCGTATCAAGCCTGGATCGATACCTACGCGGGCGAGGAATTCCATGCCGCGGTGCGCGCCGTGATTGCGACCACGGATGCAGCCGCCGCCGAAGCCTCCGCATCGCTTCGCGCGCGCATGCATGCTGCCTTCACGCGGGCCACTCAGCTCGAGTGGATGTTCTGGGACTCGGCCTTCCGGCTGGAGACCTGGCCGGTATAGGCGTTGGCAACGTCGTGGTGTGTGTGGCGACTGGAGCAGGCAAAAGAAATCACCTCGCAATGTCTTACGCGAGGGCGCCCCAGACCTGCCGCGCCACCTCGACCACCCGCGCAAGCTTCGCGCGCTCAACGTCCTCCGTCACTGCGACGTGCTCGGCGGCGCTGGTCGCGAACCCGCATTGCGGGCTCAAGCCCAATTGCTCGAGCTTGATGTAGCGGCTTGCCTCCTCGATGCGCCGCTTGAGAGAATCGACGCTCTCGAGTTCGGACGCTTTGGAGGCGACGAGGCCGAGCACCACGAATTTCCCCTCAGGCACGCATCGCAGCGGCGCAAATGTCCCGGCGCGCGCATTGTCGTATTCGAGAAAATAGTTGTCGACCTTCATCGCATTGAAGAGCGGCTCCGCAATGGGATCATAACCGGTCTCCGCTTGCCAGCTCGGGTCCTGGCTGCGGCAGATGTGAATCCCGATCGTCATCTGCGGTGGCGCGCCGGCAACGACGGCATTGATGACGTCGATATAGGTGTCCAGCAGGTCGCGCCAATCGTCGCCGCGCTCCGCCAGTAATTGCCGCACGCGCGGATCGCCGAGCTTCACCAGCGATGTTTCGTCAATCTGCAGATAGCAGCAACCGGCATCCGCCAGCGAACGCATTTCGCGGATGTAGGCCTCGACCAGATCGGACCAGAAGGTGTCGAGGTCGGGATAGACATCGCGGCTGATGTTGGCGCGCCCCGCCCGGTAATGAATGTAGCAAGGGCCGGGGAGCGTGATCTTCGGCGTGCGGGCAGTCAGCGACCTAAGAAAGCGAAAATCTTCGGCGTTCTGCGGTCCCCTCCACGCGATGCGGCCGACCACCCTTGGGATGCGCCGCGCCATGCGGTGGCCATGGCTTTGCGACTTGGTCCACCCATGATCTTCCGTCATTTCGATCTTCACGCCGGAAATGCCGGCGCTGGTGAAGGCATCGGAATAGGTGCCGCGTCGGAACTCTCCATCGGTGACGACTTGCAGGCCGACGTCCTCTTGCAGCTTGACCACGCGGGCGATGGCCTCGTTCTCGAATGCCATCAACGCGTTACGATCGAGCTTGCCGGCCGCGTGCTGCTCTCGCGCCTGCAGAAGTTCCGGAGGTCGCAGAAGGCTGCCGATATGTTCGGCGCGGAAGGGGGGAGGGCGGCGCATGCTGCGCACTTGTTAGCATGCGGGCCGCTCCTGCGCGCTAGCCACGAGACGCTGGTGTCTCCGGCGAGACGGGCTGTGTCCTCTCGCCTCACCTCGCATCCGCGACCTGATGATAATATCCTGCCGAAGGCTATCCCCCGCTCGCACTCGGAGAACACGACATGCATCGGCCCCGGCTCAAATCGTTGTCGCTCTGGTTGCTCGCACTCTCGGCCAGTCTCGCAGCACCCGCGCAGGCCCAGGACTATCCGACCCGCCCAGTCAAGATCATCTCGGATTCTGCGCCGGGCAGTGCGGTCGACGTCACGTTGCGCATGGTGGCTGATCGGCTGGGCCAGGTCTGGGGTCAACAGGTCTTGGCGGTCAATCAACCCGGCGGGGGTGGTGTCATATCCGCCCGGGTCGCGGGCGAGGCCGCGCCCGACGGCTACACGCTTTATATGCCGGCCTTGTCGGTGTTCCTGCCGGCACCGGGAAAGGCGGCAAATACCGCGCTCGAGCTGCCGCGCGATTTCGCCCCCATC
>CBFGVM010000213.1:0-7143 GCA_965652015.1 uncultured Alphaproteobacteria bacterium | reverse complement strand
CGCGCCGAGTACAAACGCAGCGTGATCGAGCATGGGCTCGATTCGGAATTCGTCGCCGACGCGCTGTCCCAGCACCAAAAGTTGCTGTCGTGGATGGCGGATTCGCTGGCGCGTGGGCCTTACCTCGCCGGCGAGAGCTTCTCCAACGCCGAGTGCGCGGTGATTCCCTACATCCTGCGGCTCGAACTGCTCAAGCTCGAGCGCCTGTGGGCGCAATATCCCGCCGTCGCGGATTGGTGGGCGCGCATGCGCACGCGTCCCTCCGTGACGGCGGCAATTTTCGACCGCATGAAGGACAACGACTGGGCGCCGTTCAAGAACCTGGCGCCCGATCCGTGGCCCAAGGTGCAGGAGCTCCTTCGCGCGACGGCGTGACTGCGTGCGCCATCTCGGGATGGGTGAGGCTAAGGCGCCCCGCGCCGCTTACGCGGACCACGCAAGCGCATCCACCTCGGCGTATCGTCTCCGAATTCCCCCGCGAGCCAAAGTATGAAACCTGCCAACGCTAGAACCGCAATCTCCCCGAACAGCAGAAGCAAGAGCACCACCCAGGTGGACTGATGCATTGAAGCCGCCCCATCTGTTTACGACCCCCGTTTGTTGTGGTTGGGCGACATGACAGCACAAAATGAGTTCGCCACTGTGACGCGATTCAAATAAACTGCGGTCGTTGCAGAAATCTCACAGATTCTGCATCCGCGTACCAAAGTGCAAAGCGGCAAGGCTGGCGGATACCGCCGGAGTCGGTAGCATCATCCGATCACAACGCCGTTGAGTCTCGCCCGCAAAAGGCTCATCCTTCGCTCTTGCTCGAAAGGCCGCACCGCGATGACGATCGCACGCTTCCCGCAGCTTGCCCACTGGGGTGCCTACACGGCGCTGGTCGAGGACGGCCGCGTGGTCGGCTGCGAGCCGTTCGCGCGCGACCCCGCGCCGTCGAACATGCTCGAGGCCATCCCCGCGATGGTGCACTCGCCGCTGCGCATCGCGCGGCCCGCGATCCGCGACGGCTGGCGCGAGGGAAAGGAACGCACCGGCGCCGACAGCTTCCACGAAGTGTCCTGGGATGAAGCGCTCGCCACCGTCGCCGGCGAGCTTGCGCGCGTGCGCGAGACGTTCGGCAACAGCGCCGTCTTCGGCGGCTCCTACGGCTGGTCGTCGGCGGGCCACCTGCACAATGCGCGCAGCCTGCTGCGGCGGTTCTTGTTTCTCGGCGGCGGCTGCGTCGATCAGGTCGCCAATTACAGCTTCGGCGCGGCGCAATACGTATTGCCGCGCGTGATCGGCACGTTTGCGCCGATCGCCCAGGGCACGGACTGGCCGTCGATCGTGAAGCACACGCGGCTCATCCTGGCGTTCGGCGGGCTGCCCAGCAAGAACGGCCAGGTGACCTTCGGCGGAGGCGGCGCCCATAGCATGGACATGTGGCTGCGGCGCGCGAAAGAAGCAGGCGTCGAGTTCATCTCCATCAGTCCGCTCAAGTCGGATGCCGCGGACTTCCTCGGCGCGCAATGGCTGCCCATTCGCCCCAATACCGACACCGCGCTGATGCTGGCCATGGCGCACACGCTTCTCACCGAGTCCCGTTACGATGCGGCATTCGTCTCGCGCTATTGCACCGGCTTCGAGCGTTTCCGCCGCTACCTGCTCGGGCTGGATGACGGCGTGGCGAAAGACTCGGGCTGGGCGGCGGAAATCACCGGGGTGGCGGCCGACACGATCCGCGAGCTTGCGCGCCGCGCGGCCGCCACGCGCACGCTCGTGAGCTGCGCGTGGTCGCTGCAGCGCGCGCACCACGGCGAGCAGCCCTATTGGGCGGCGATCGTGCTCTCCGCGATGCTGGGCGGCATCGGGCTCCCCGGCGGCGGCTTCGCCTTCGGCTACGGCTCGACCAACGGCATCGGCGTGCCGCGCATCGATGTGGCGGGACCCGAGGTGCCGCTGCCGCTCAACCCGGCGCGGACCATGATCCCGGTCGCGCGCATCGCCGACATGCTGCTCAATCCTGGCGCGAGCTACCCCTTCAACGGCCGCCAGTATACTTTCCCCGACATTCGTCTGCTGTACTGGGCCGGCGGCAATCCCTTCCACCACCACCAGGATCTCAACCGGCTGCAGCGCGCCTGGCAGAAGCCGCAAACCGTGATCGTGCACGAGACCTGGTGGACGGCGACCGCGCGGCACGCCGACATCGTGCTGCCCGCGACCACTTCGCTCGAACGCAACGACGTCGGCGGCTCCTCGCGCGATACGTTCATTCTCGCCATGCACCGCGCCATCGACCCGATCGGGCAAGCGAAGAACGATTTCGATATTTTCCGCGCGCTGGCGCAGCGCCTCGGCTACGAGCATGCGTTCACCGAGGACCGCGACGAAATGGGCTGGTGTCAGTGGGTCTACGACCGCGTGCGTGCGAGCGCGACGGCCAAGGGCGTACCGCTCCCGGGCTTCCAGCAGTTCTGGGCCGAAGGCTTCGTCGAGCTACCGCCGCCCGAGCGCGACTACGTCCTGTTCGAAGACTTTCGTCGCGATCCGGAGCGCCATCCGCTCAAGACCCCTTCCGGGCGCATCGAGGTTGCGTCCGACGCAGTTGCCGGCTTCGACTATGCGGAGTGCCCTCCCCATCCGGCGTGGATTCCTCCGGTGGAGTGGCTCGGCAGCACGGCCGCGCAACGTTTTCCGCTGCACCTTGTGACGCACCAGCCCGCAAGCCGCCTGCACGCGCAGATGGACCCCGGACCGGTGTCGCGCAGCCGAAAAGTTGCCGGGCGCGAGCCGGTGCGCATCAACCCGAAAGACGCGGCACGGCGCGACATTCGCGACGGCGATGTCGTGCGCCTGTTCAATTCCCGCGGCGCCTGCCTCGCCGGCGCGGTTCTCGACGCCGACGTCATGCCAGGGGTGGTGGTGATGGCCACCGGCGCGTGGTTCGATCCGGCGGACGCGGCGGGCGAACCGGAGCGTCACGGCAATCCCAACGTGCTGACGCTGGACATCGGAACGTCGCCGCTCGCGCAGGGCACCAGCGCGCTCACCGCGCTGGTCGAGATCGAGCGCTGGGATCAGCCGGCGCCGGCAATTCGTGCATTCACTCCGCCGACACTGGTCGCCGCGAGCTAGGCCGGCATCCCCTGCATTGCGTGCAGCGAAATGCGGGGGACCGACGCTCGAACCTGGACCAGTAGGAGCCAGTCCGTGGCCCGCCCACCACTGCCCCCGTTCACAGCCGAGACCGCCACGCAGAAGGCGCGCCTCGCCGAAGATGCCTGGAACACTCGCGATCCCGCCCGTGTCGCGCTGGCCTATACCGTCGACAGTATCTGGCGGAACCGGGCCGAGTTCATTCACGGCCGCCAGGAGATCGAGGCGTTTCTCACGCGCAAATGGAGTCGCGAGCTCGATTATCGGCTGATTAAGCAAGTGTGGACGTTCCGTGACAATCGGATCGCTGTGCGCTTTGCATATGAATGGCACGACGATTCCGGCAACTGGTTTCGCAGCTATGGCAACGAAAACTGGGAATTCGATGCGGACGGGCTGATGCGGCGGCGCATCGCCAGCATCAACGACCTGCCGATCAGGGATAGCGAGCGCAAATATCACTGGCCACTCGGCCGGCGTCCCGACGACCACCCATCACTCAGCGACCTAGGCCTTTAGGGGGACAGTGACCACGGTTCGATCGACAGCCCGGACCTGCATAACGAAATTACGAGGAACAGCGACGACAAAGACGCAAGACGTTTCCGCAGTTATGTCCTGCGTCGCTTCACTGCGGCGGCACTCTCACGCAGGCTGCGACCAACGGACTGTTGGCCGGTACGGGACTGCGGCAGGTCGCGGATCGCTCGGTCGGGATGATGGCGGCGTTGCGTCTGGCGCCGCAATAGGCCGTCAACAACAGCTCGTCCTCGCCGCATTGCACGCTGCAATGCGCGGCATCGCAATTCGCGCGAATGATGCGAATGCCGAAGGGGGGGCCAGGCGGACCGGGATCACCCTTCGGCCCAGGCGGACCGGGCGGCCCCGGATCGCCCTTCGGGCCCTGCGAACCTTGACCGCAGCCTGCGATTGCACCGCTGACCGCCACCGCAATGAGGACCCGCAGCAACCGCATCGTCTCTCTCCCGCACACCGACAGCATGTCGAGTTTTTAGATCGGGCAAAAGCCCGGCAAGGCCTGCGGCAAATGCTGTAGGCGTCGGCAGCACCCTATCGTATAAGAGCGGCGAACCGGCTCGCATGGCGCTGGGCTGTCTCGCCATCCAGGCCGACTACAAATCCGCGAACGGCGGCATGGAGACCGAAATGTCGAGAAAGATGCTGACGGGCTCGTTCGTCGCGCTGATCACGCCATTCAACAAGGATGGCTCGGTCGACTTCGGTGCATTCCAGACCTTGCTCAAGTTCCAGGAAGAGCACGGCACCTCGGCGGTGCTGATCATGGGTTCGACCGGGGAAACGTCGATGCTCTCTCCGGAGGAAAAAAAGCAGATCATCGTCGAGACCGCGAAGATGAAGACCCCGCGCATGCCGATCTTCTTCGGCTGCACCGGCAACAACACCGAAGCGACCATCGCCAATGTGCGCTTCGCCGCGGCGAACGGCGCCGACGGCGCCATCCTTGCGGCGCCCGCCTACATCTGCGCGCCGGAAAGCGACATCGAGCGCTTCTTCCTCGACGTGGCGGACGCAACCGATCTGCCGCTCGGCATCTACAACAACCCGCCGCGGGTGAAGAGCGACCTGCATTGGGAGCATCTGCTTCGCATTTTCCAGCATCCCAACTACGTCGTGCACAAGGAATCCACCGCGCGCGTTGGGCAGGTCGCGCAGGTGCTGGCCGCCAAGCCCAAGGTGTCGGTTATGTGCTGCGACAGCCCCAATCTTGGCCTGGTGGTGCCCACCATGTCGCTCGGCGGCCATGGCACCGCGAACATGACCGGCAATATCGCGCCCACCGAGCTCGCGACGATCTCCACCCCATGGACGAGCTACGTCGAGGCGGAGAATTTCAAGACCACGTACCTCAAACTGCTGCCGCTGCTGCACTTCACCTATTCGGCGATCAACCCCGTGGCGGTGAAATCGCTGATGAAGGCGCTCGGGCTGCCGGCGGGCGATCTGCGCAAGCCGCTCACCAACCTCGACGGCGAAGCGCTCGGCAAAGGCATTCGCATCGTGCAGGAGCTCGGGCTCGACAAGCAGTACGGCTACAAGGTGGGTCCGATCTCCGCCGTCGCCGCCTAAGTGAGCGGGTCATTGCCGGGCTTGACACCGCAAGTCGGATTTATCCGACTTGCGGCGCTTAAGGCCGCGGAACTCGGGCAAGCCGAGTTCCGGTGCAATCCATCCTCTTGTGCAAAAATTCTTGCGAAGAAGATGGATCCCCGGGTCAAGCCCGGGGATGACCGACCAGGATGCGACTATGGATCTCGGAATCCGCGGACGAAAGGCGCTACTGAGCGGCGCGAGCCGCGGTCTGGGGCGGGCCTGCGCTTTCGCGCTGGCGCAAGAAGGCGTCGACATCACCATCGTCGCGCGTCGGCGCGAGGCGCTGGAAGAAACCGGCGCGGAGATTGCGGCGGCGACGGCGGTCAAGGTCTCCACGGTTGCCGCCGACATCACCACCAGCGCGGGGCGCTCGGCTGCACTTGCCGCGTGTCCGCAACCCGATATCCTTCTCAACAATGCCGACGGACCGCTGCCCGGTGATTTCCGCGACTGGTCGCGCGATGACTGGATCGCTGCGCTCGACGCAATGATGCTCGCGCCCATCGAAATGATGCGGCTCACCGTGGACGCCATGATGGCGCGCCGTTTCGGCCGCATCATCAACATCGTCTCGCGCAGCGTGAAGACGCCACAACTCGAGCTCGGCCTGTCCAATGGCGCGCGCTCCGGGCTCGTAGGCTTCGTCGCCGGTCTGGCGCGGCAGACCGTCGCGCACAACGTCACCATAAACAACCTCCTGCCTGGGATCTTCGACAGCGGCGCACAGCGTGCGCACGTCGGCGCACTCGTGGAGGCAAGCGGCAAAACGTTCGAGGAGCTCTGGCGCGAGCGCGCCGAAGCCAATCCCGCCAAACGTTTTGGTCGGCCGGCCGAGCTCGGCGCCTATTGCGCGTTTCTCTGCTCGCAACATGCCGGCTTCATCACTGGCCAAAATCTGCTGATCGACGGAGGAAGCTATCCGGGGACATACTGAACCGGCGAAAGGATCATCCCATGAGATTTGCAATCACACTCGCGCTGGCGCTCGGCGCGACCATCACTCCCGTGAGCGCGGAGAATTATCCGTCCCGCACGGTAACGGTGGTGGTGCCGTTTCCCGCCGGCGGGTCCGTCGACGGCGTCGCGCGCATCCTGGTGCAGAAGCTCAATGAAACGCTCGGCCAGCACTTCATCGTCGAGAACCGCGCCGGCGGCGCTTCGGGAAACGTCGGCGCCAATGCGGTCGCCAAGGCCGCGCCCGACGGTTACACCCTGCTGGTGTCCGCCTCGGTGCACGTGATCAGTCCGTTCCTCTACAAGAGCGTGCCTTATGACGTCGTGCGCGACTTCACCCCGGTGACCCTCCTGGCCGAGGGGCCGTTGATCGTCAGCACGACGCCGAGCGTAGCGGCGAACAATCTCAAGGATTTTTTCGCGCTCGTGCGCAAAGATCCGCAGAAATACACCTTCGGCGCAACCACCATCGGCTCCGCCAGCCATCTCGCCATCGAACTGCTCAAGCTCGACGCCGGTCTCGACACCTTGGTGGTGTCCTACAAGGGCACGGCGCCGGCGCTTACCGACCTCATGAGCGGGCAAATCCAGCTGCTCGCCGATCCCATGCTCTCCTCGCTGCCGCTGGCGCAAGGCGGCAAGATCAAGGCGCTCGGCATCACCAGCCTCAAGCGCGCGGCCGCGGCGCCGGAGATTCCCACTGTCGCGGAATCCGGCATGAAGGACTTCGCATTCGTGTCCTGGTACGGATTGTGGGGCCCCAAGAACCTGCCCGCCGATATTTCCACCAAGCTGCAGACAAATATCGCCAAGGTGCTGGAACTGCCGGACGTGAAGGCGCGGCTCAACGGAATCGGATTCGATCCGATCGGATCGAGCGGAGAACAGTTCGCCACCTACATCCGCGACGAAATG
>CBFGVM010000212.1:0-7157 GCA_965652015.1 uncultured Alphaproteobacteria bacterium | reverse complement strand
CCGATCTGCCGACGCCCGACGAGGTAATCCGCTCGCTCGAGGAAAACGGGAGCGGGTCGCGGTCGCGCGCGCCGGCCGCCTCGCCTGCGGCGGCGCCGGCTGCGCCGCGCTTCGAGGCGCCGCGGGTCGAGACCTCGCGCGGCGCGCCGCGCGCAGCCCTTGCGCCGTCGAACGATCCAGTCGCGCGGGCGCCCGAGACGCAGCCCAGTCCGCCCGCGCTCGCCATCGCCGGTTTTGAGGATTTGATTGCCCTTGCCGCGCAAAAGCGCGACCTCAGCGTGAAGCTCGCGCTCGAGCGCGACCTACGGCTCGTGCGCTGCGAAGATGGTCGCCTCGAGATCGCGTTGGAGCCGACCGCCGCGAAGACGCTAGTCAATGACCTCGCGCGCAAGTTCTCGCAGTGGACAAACCGGCGCTGGATGGTCGTCGTCTCGGCCGAGGAAGGCCAGCCGACGGTTAGATCGCAGAACGACGCACGGCAAGCCGCGCTCAAGACCGGTGTGCGCGGCGATCCGCTGGTGCAGGCCGTTCTCGCACGCTTTCCCGGCGCTGAGATCGTGGACGTGCGCGAGGGCGCTGCGGCCATGCCGCCGGGCCTGCCGTCGGGAGAGCTCGAGGACGCAGAGCTTCCGCCGGAGAACAACGATTCTGGCTTCGGCGACCAATTTCCGCATACGAGTAGCCCGAACGAAGCGACGGATGATGCTTGAGCTTCGCTACGCGGAGCAGGAGAGATGAGCGATGACGGATTTTCTCGGCCTGATGAAGCAGGCTACCGAACTCAAATCCAAGATGGAGGCGATGCAGGCCGAGCTCGACCAGATCGAGGTCGAGGGCACCTCCGGCGGCGGGCTCGTCACGGTCATACTTTCCGGCAAGGGCGAGATGAAGGGCGTCAAGATCGACGACACGCTGATGAAGCCCTCGGAGAAGCAAATCGTCGAGGATCTCATCGTCGCCGCCCATGCCGACGCGCGGCGTAAGGCCGAGACCCTGATGCAGGAAAAGATGAAAAGCGTGGCTGGCGGCTTGCCGCTGCCGCCGGGCATGAAGCTGTTTTGAGCCGCGCCTAGTCGGGGACAAATTGGCAAACAGCGTCGGATGGAGGCCGGCCGTGGAAAAAGACATCGACATGCAGACCTTGTCGGCCGCGATCGCAGGATTTTTGGCGTGTCACGTGCTGACCTGTCGTTTCCTGGTGCAGGAGGGCGTGGTCGACAAGGATCGCTTCGCGGCGTACCTCGAGACCGCGATGGCAGAAATGGCTCCCGGTATCGAGGACAAGCGCACCTTGTTCAGCCTGCGTCAGTTGATTGCGGCGCTGCGCGCGCCGCCGACCGCGACGCCGGTGCAGTAGGTCGCGACGCAGGTCGCTGTTGTCCACTGATGCCGACCGCCGCCGCCGGACCCGAGATCGAGCGTCTGATCGCCCTGCTCTCCCGGCTGCCCGGTCTCGGCCCCCGTTCGGCCCGGCGCGCGGCGCTCTTTCTCATCAAGAAGCGCGATCAGATCATGGCGCCGCTTGCCGCAGCGATACAGACGGCGCTCGAGAAAATCGAGGTCTGCCGCGTATGCGGCAATATCGACACTCAGAATCCGTGTGCGGTGTGCAGCGACGCGCGGCGCGATCACTCGATCATCGTCGCGGTCGCCGACGTGGCTGACCTGTGGGCGCTCGAGCGCGCGCACGCGATCAACGCCCGCTATCACGTGTTGGGCGGCACGCTCTCGCCCCTGGACGGCATCGGCCCGCAAGACCTTTCAATCGATGCGCTGGTTTCCCGCGCGCACGATTCAGCGGTGAAGGAGGTGATCCTTGCGCTCAACGCCACCGTCGATGGACAGACCACGGCGCACTACATCACCGACTTGCTGCATGACGCCAATGTCAAGGTGACACGCCTTGCCCACGGCGTGCCGGTCGGCGGCGAGCTCGATTATCTCGACGAGGGCACGCTGGCGGCAGCGATCCGCCAGCGCACGACGTTTTAATCATCCATCACGATGCGGGTCGGCTTGGCGAGGCCGGCAAAATGCCCGCGCTGCTGCAGCCACACCAGCAGCACCAAGCTCGGCAGGGCGGTCAGCGCGCTGATGATGAAGAACAGCGGCCAGCCCGCGCTCTCGGCGATGAAACCTGCTCCGGCCGATAAATAGGTCCGCCCGACGGCGGCGAGCGCGGTGAGCAGCGCATACTGCGTGGCCGTATGCAACGGATTGTTGCACAGCGCCGAGAGGTAGGCGACGAAGATCACGGTGCCGATGGCGCCGGTGAAGTTTTCCACGATGATCGTGAGCGTCAGCGCCCACAGGTTCACGCCGACGAATGCCTGCCAAGTGAAGACCAGGTTCGATGCCATCTGCAGAAACGCGCCGATCCAAAGGCTCGTGGCGAGCGGATAGGCGCGCGCGAGCGCTCCGCCGGCAAAGCCGCCGACCAACGTTGCCGCGAGCCCGACGCCCTTGACGATGGCCGCATAGTCGTTGCGGGAAAATCCGAGGTCGATCACGAACGGCGCGGTCATTGCGCCGGCGAACGCGTCGCAGAGCTTGTAGAGCACGACGAAGACCAGCACGGCGACGGCCAGGTCGCGCGTGAGGAACTCGGAAAAGCTCGCATATGCAGCCACCGCTACGCGCACGAGCGGGTTCTCTCGCGCACGCGCGGCGTGTTCGGCCGTGGCGACGACGGACTTTTCGGGCTCGCGCGCGAGGAACGTAGTGGCGATACCGATGGCGACCAGCGCCGCCATCACGAGATAGCCTGCGGTCCAAGATGCCTCCTTGCCGAAGCCAAGGCCCTCTTCAAATCCGCTGACCAGAAACAGTGCACCTGCGGTTGAGGCCAGCATGCCGATCCGGTAGGCCGCAACGTAAGCGGCCATGCCTGCGGCCTGTTCACTTTCGGGCAAGCTTTCGATGCGGAAGGCGTCGATGACGATATCCTGCGTGGCCGAGGCGGTGGCGACGAAAAGCGCGGCGGCGAATACCACGTACCATGGCGCCCGCGCGGGATCGCAGAAGGCGAGTAGCGCGATCGAAACGATCAGCAGAACTTGAGAAAACAAGAGCCAGCCGCGCCGCCTTCCGAACAGCGTTGATAGCACCGGGACGTCGAGCGCATCGACAACCGGTGCCCACAGGAACTTGATGGTGTAGGGCGTGCCGACCAGCGCGAACAAGCCGATCACGCCGAGATCGACGCCCACTTCGCGCATCCAGACCAGGAGGGTGGAACTCGACAGCGCGAGCGGCAGCCCGGCGGAAAAGCCGAGGAACAGCACGATCAGTACGCGCGGCTGGAGATAGACCGCAAGCGTGTCGGCGAATCTCGGGCGAGCGGTCGCGCTGTCGGGCGTCGCGGTCATCGAGGGCAGCTATCGTCGAATCGATGTTGGGACACAAGCCTCGCCGCGCGATTGCGGCAAAAAGTGATCGGACGTAGCCTCACGGCCCGTCTCTGAAATTGATGGCGGAGTATCGGGCCTATGCCGGGAGGGAAAGCGCCATGAAATGCAGCGTATTCGGCACCATACTCGCGGCCGGGTTTGCCGCATGGATCGGCGGCGCGCAGGCGCAGAACTTTCCGGTCCGGCCCGTGACCCTCATTGTGCCTTGGCCGGCAGGCGGCACCACCGACATGGGCATGCGTGCGCTCGCGAGCGCGACCGAAAAGCACCTCGGGCAGTCGATCGTCATCGAGAACCGACCGGGCGGCTCCGGGACGCTCGCGCCGGGACAAATGGCCGCCAGCGCCAGGCCCGACGGCTACACGATCACGCAGATCCCGATCACGGTGTTTCGCTTTCCGTTCATGACCAAGACGACTTTCGATCCAAGCGCAGACTTCACCTACATCATCGGCGTCAGCGGTTACACGTTCGGTGTGGTGGTGAAGGAAGATGCGTCGTGGAAGACGTTCCAGGAGTTCCTCGCCGATGCGAAGACCAATCCCGGCAAGATCAACTACGGCACGCCGGGCGCCGGCACGAGTCTGCACATCACAATGGAGCAGATTGCCAAGCGGCAGGGCATCAAATGGACCCACGTCCCGTTCAAGGGCAATGCCGACGCGATGAATGCCTTGCTCGGCGGCCATATTCATGCGGTCGCGGATTCCAGCGGATGGGCGCAGCTCGTCAACGCCGGCCGGTTGCGCCTGCTGGTGACTTGGGGTGCCGGGCGCACCAAAAACTGGCCGAGCGTGCCGACCTTGCGGGAGATCGGCATCGACATGGTTTCCAACTCGCCATTCGGCATTGCCGGTCCAAAGGGTATGGACGCGCAGATCGTCAAGGTGCTGCACGACGCGTTCAAGAAAGGACTCGAGGAGCCCTCCTACGCCGCGGCGATGGCAAGTCTCGATCAGGAGCTTTTTTATCTGAGCAGCGAGGACTACCAACGATTCGCGATGCAGCAGATCGATGAAGCCAGGCGCTTTGTCGGCGAGTTGGGGCTAAAGCAGGATTGACGGGTTCTCGTCATTGGGTCGCGAAGCGGTCCAGGATTTTCCGCAGGCGCGATGGCGCGGCTAACGTCGAAGGCGACGGAGTAGCCGGCTATGCGCCGGCATGACACCGCTTCGCGGTTTTCTATTCGCCGGCTTGCAGCCGGCGCGGGAGCGGGGCGGCAATGACGACGGAATCGGCGGTGTCCTCGCCGTCGAACTCGACTTCCCGGATGCGGGCCCCGCGTTTCTCGATCTTTTCCGCCGAGACGAGAATTTGCCGCACGTCTTCGTTGGCCTGGCCGAAATGCTGCTGCAGTTTCAGCACCCGCTCGTGCAGGCGTTTGAGATCGTCCATGAGATGGCCTACCTCGGCATGAATCTGGTCAGCGGCCTCGCGCATGCGGGCGTCTTTCTGAATTTGCTGAATGACCTGAATAGCGAGCATCAAAAGCGATGGTGAGACGATGACGACCTTGCAGCGGAACGCCTTTTGCACGATGTCGTCGAATCCGTCATGCAACTCCGCGAAGATGGACTCCGAGGGCACGAACATCAGCGCCAAATCCTGCGTCTCGCCGGGAATCAGGTACTTGGCTGCGATGTCCTCGACGTGCCTTGCAACGTCCTGGCGCGTCCGCGCGGCGGCTTGCTTGCGCTCATCTTCGGTTTTGGCGTCGCGGAGAGCCGTGACTGCTTCGAGCGGAAACTTGGCGTCGACCGTCAGCGGACGTCCGTCCGGCAGGAACACGGCACAATCGGGGCGGCATCTGTTGGAGAGCGTAAATTGGAATTCGTAGCAGTCTTTTGGCAGCCCATCCTGCACGATGAGTTCCATTCGCGCTTGGCCGAAAGCGCCGCGCTGCTGCTTGTTGGCGAGCACGCTTTGCAGCGACGTCATCTGCGACGCCAGATCGGCGATATTCTGCTGCGCGGTGTCGATGACGACGAGCCGCTCGTTGAGCTTTTGCAGGCTCTCAACCGTATGCTGGCGCGTCGTGGTCATGGACTGGTTGAGATGATGCGTCACCGAATCGAGCCGCTCGTTGACGGCGCGATGAAGCTCGGCTTGGCGGCCGGCGAGCATGTCTCGCATGGCCTCGATCCGTACCGCAGTCTGCGTCTGCAGCCGCGCGAGTTCGAGCAGCTGCTTGTCGGCGGTTTGTATGTCGCGCCGGCGCAGGGCGGCGACGATGACAAGGACGACCACGCCCGCAATTCCTGCGAGCGCGATCACAGTGACAAAAGGCAGAAGAAGATCGGCCATCCGGCCACTCTACATTGATTCGTCGCATGAGAACAAAATATGAACGATAAGGCAATGCCACGGCCACGTCCGCCGCCGCAATCGCGCAGGCCATGCCCGCTCATGCCAATCTAGGCGGCTGATCCGGCACATTGACCGAGTTCCGTCGACCGCTTACATCGCGACCATGGCGCTGCACGACATTCTCATCCTGCCCGACAAACGGCTGCGACAGGTCTCCGATCCGGTGAAGAAAATCGACGCGGGTATCCGCAAGCTCGTCGAGGATATGTTCGAGACCATGTACGACGCGCCCGGCATCGGGCTCGCCGCGATCCAGATCGGCGCGCCCAAGCGCGTGATCACCATGGACCTCGCCAAGAAAGAGGAGCCGAGGAATCCGCAGGTCTTCATCAATCCGGAGATCGTTTGGACCTCAACGGAAAAGGCCAGCTATGAAGAGGGCTGTCTGTCGATTCCGGAATATTACGACGATGTGGAGCGTCCGGCGCAGGTGAAGGTGAAATATCTCGATCTCGAGGGAAAGCGGCAGGAGGTCGAGGCCAATGGGCTATTCGCCACCTGCCTGCAGCACGAGATCGATCACCTGAACGGCGTCTTGTTCATCGATCATCTGTCCAAGCTCAAACGCGACCGCGTGCTTAAAAAATTCACCAAAGCGGCGAAGCGGGCGGCGGTGTAAATCGAGGCGCTGTCTTCCTTCATCATGGTGGTGCCGATCGCGCGATTATCGCGCTGCCTTGCCGAGGGGCCGTCGTGCAAGCCCTAGCCGCACCTCGACAATACAGAAATTCCTGTTGGCCACGGGTGATTTGAACATGCCGCTGCGCATTGCGTTCATGGGCACCCCCGAATTTGCCGTACCGACGCTGATGGAGATTGTCGGCCGCGACCACGACGTGGTGGCGGTCTATACGCGCGCACCGAAGCCGGCCGGGCGGCGCGGCCTCGCTCCCGTGCCGAGCCCGATCGAACGTGAGGCGCGCCGCTTCGCGCTGCCGTTGTTCACGCCAGCGACCTTGCGCACGGCCGAGGCGATAGACGCCGTGCGCGCCCACGCCGCGGATGTGGCGATCGTCGTCGCCTATGGCCTCATTCTGCCCAAGGCAATCCTCGAAGCGTTTCCATTGGGCGCCTTCAACCTGCATGCCTCGCTGCTGCCCCGCTGGCGGGGCGCCGCGCCCATCAAAACGGCCCGCAAGGCGGGCGAGCCCCAGCCCGGCGTGGAGGCTATCATGAGCGCGTGCGTGTCATGGGACTTCTGATGGACCTGGACGGGACGCTCTACGTCGGCAACGACCCGGTCGAGGGCGCCAGCGAGGCTGTCGAACGGCTTCAGGCCTCCGGCCTCGCCCTGCGCTACGTCACGAACACTACCCGCAAGCCGCGCCGGGCTGTGCGCGAGCACCTTCGCTCTCTGGGCTTCGAGGTCGAGGGAGCGGA
>CBFGVM010000211.1:0-7187 GCA_965652015.1 uncultured Alphaproteobacteria bacterium | reverse complement strand
ACACGTTGACCGATCTGTGGGTCACGAACTTGTCGGCAACGGCACAGAGGCCGCCTGCTTGGGCGGCCTCATCTCCTCCATCAATTCAGTTGCCCTCGAGTGCGTAACCTCGGAACGCGCACTCTGCCTGCTGGGCGGTCTACTCCACCTTGATGTTGGCGGCCCGGACCACCTTGCCCCACTTTTCGGCTTCTTCGGCCAGGAGCCTGCCGTAGGCGGCGGGCGAGCCCGCAAGCGGCTCGCCGCCGAGCTCGGCAATGCGCGCCTTGCCCTTGGGATCGGCCAGCGCGGCGTTGATGTCCCGGTTGAGCTTGTCGACGATATCGGCGGGCGTGTTGCGGGGCGCGCCGAAGCCGAATGAGCCGCTGGCCTCGTAGCCGGGGACGAAATCCCCGATCGTCGGCAACTCTGGCAGCAGCTCAGAGCGCGCTGCCGTGCTCACCGCGAGAGCGCGGACCTTGCCGGCCTTGATGTGCGGAATCGAGGCCTGCGTGGTGTCGAACATGAGCTGCACCTGGCCGCCGATCAGGTCGCTCATCGCGTTGCCGGCGCCGCGATACGGCACATGCACCATGTTCACGCCAGCCATCAGCTTGAACAATTCGCCAGCCATGTGAATGCCGGTGCCCACTCCAGCCGAAGCGAAGTTGAGCTTGCCGGGATTGGCCTTCGCGTAGGCGATGAACTCGGGAACGGTCGTGACCGGGAGAGACTCGTTGACCACCAGGACGTATGGCACGCGGACCATGCCGGCGAGCGGTGCGATGTCGCGAATGAAATTGAAGCTCAGCTTGTCATAGAGCGTGTCGTTGATGGTGTTCGCCGGAACGACCTTGAGCAGCGTGTTGCCGTCAGTCGGCGCCTTCACCACGGCTTCGGTCCCGACATTGCCGCCGGCGCCCGGCCCGTTCTCGACGACGATTGGCTGACCGAGCCGCTCCGTCAGCCATTGGGCCATCAGACGAGCCAGGATGTCAGACCCACTGCCGGGGGCGAAGCCGACGATGATGCGCACCGGCTGCGTCGGATAGGCTTGCGCATTTGCAGTCCGCGATAGCGTCGAAAGCGCGGCAGCACCCGCGCCCAGATAGAGAAATTGTCGGCGGAGAAGTTTCATGGCGGTCCCTCCCGGAATAAGGCGATGCCTATTCGGCCTTGATGCCCGCTGCCTTGATGATCGGCCACCACTTGTCGATCTCGGCCTTGTGGAAGGCATGAAGCGCTTCCGGCGTCTGCTTGTCCGACGGGAATATCTCCTGGCCGATATCGGTGAGGCGCTTGCGTACGGTTGGGTCGGCGAGCGCGGTGGCCAGCGCGGCGTTGAGCTTTGCCACGATCTCCTTCGGAGTGCCCTTGGGGACCCACAGCCCATGCCAGAATGAAATGTTGATTCCGGGCACACCGAGCTCCTCGCTGGTCGGGATGTCCGGCGCCGCGAACCAGCGGGTCTTGGCCAACACGGCGTAGGGCTTGATCTGACGATTGAGCACGTAGGACAGCGCGCCCGTTGCCTCGTTGAACATCAGGTCGACATGGCCGGCAACCTCGGCCTGTATGGCGGGGCCGCCGCCTCGAAAGGGCACGAATTGGAAGCGGGTGCCGGTCGCGCGTTGAAAGTAGACGGCGCTGACCTGCGACGCGCTGCCCGCTCCCACGGTTGCGGCCGTTGCCTTGTCGGGATTTGCCTTGAGCCAGGCGATCAATTCCTTGAGGTCGTGCGCCGGAAAATCCTTGCGGGCGGTGATGAGCATCGGGCTGTTGGTCAACAGCGACACCGCTTCAAAATCCTTGAGCGCGTCGTATTGGACCGGGTAAACGGCGCCGGCGCCGACGTGGCTGAGCCAATTGCCGATGCTCAGCGTATAGCCGTCCGGCGCCGCGCGTGCGGCGCGGCCGACCCCGATGCTGCCGCCCGCGCCGGTGACGTTCTCGATCACCACGGGCTGACCGAGTGTGACCGTCAGATGATCGGCAAGGATACGTGCGATCGGGTCGGCCACTCCGCCGGGTGGGACCGGCACGATGATGGTGATGGGGCGCGACGGGTAGAGCTGCGCCCGCGTCACCCGCGAGAGGGCAGGGAGCGCGGCAGCACCCGCGGCCAGAGACAGAGCTCGACGGCGCGGAAGTCTCATGGTGGTCCCCAATCGGGTTTGCCAGGGGCAGGGTATCACCCGCTGCGAACAATTCGAGAGCTTTGCGAGCGCGTGTCCATTCGGATCGAGCCTACGCCGGACGAGCAATTTTGCCGCGACTGGGCGTCGTCCTTATAGTCAGTCGAGCCGCACGAGGGAGTGAGCAATGCGTCTGCAGGGCAAGGTGGCGATCGTGACCGGCGCGGGCGGCGACATCGGGGCGGCGATCTGCCGACGCTTCGCCGCCGAGGGTGCGGCCTTGGTCGGCATCGACGTCGCCGCGGCCGCGCTCGAATCGATGGCGACATCGGTGCGCGCAGGCGGCGCCCGCGTGGCGACGCTCCTCGCCGACGTCGCCGAAGAGGCGACCGCCGAGGCGGCGGTCGCGCGCGCGCGTCGCGAGTTCGGCCGTCTCGACGTGCTGGTGTCGAACGCGGTGTGCGATGTGCCGCGCGGACCGGTGACCGGTCTTACGCTCGCCGACTGGCGCCGCACCATGGCGGTCAATCTCGATGCCGCCTTCCTGTTCTGCAAGCACGCCATCCCGGCCATGGAAGCCGGCGGGGGCGGAAGCATCATCTTGATCGCATCGCAGCTCGGACGCGTGGCGCGTCCGGGGCGGCCGTGGTACTGCGCCGCCAAGGGCGCGCTGATCCAGCTGGCCAAGGCGATGGCGCTCGACCATGCCGGACAGAATATCCGCGTCAACAGCCTGTCGCCGGGACCGGTGGAGACGGCGCGCTATCTGCGCAACTTCGACACGCTGGAGGCTGCGCGCGCCTCGCATCACACGCTCGTCGGCCGACTCGGCTCGCCGGACGAGATCGCCGCGGGTGCGGTCTACCTCGCCGGGGAGGACTCCACCTTCGTGACCGGCGCCGATCTCTTGATCGACGGCGGCTACACGGCGGTATGAGAACGTGGCCGATTCATGAACATCGGCCTGCCCGCCACGTGCTCGGTCAGCCGTTGCGCATCCGCGGTGCACGATTGCCTATGCGACCTCGTTCGACCATGTTTGGTTCGCCACCCGCGAGGAGATCGCGCAGTGGTATCTGAAACTCCACATCGCGTGATGAACATCGACGCGCCGACCGCCAAGAGCCAAACCGACCCAGTGCAGAGGGCGCGGCAGTTGCGTCCGCTGATCGAGGCAGAGGCGCCGGCGGTCGAGCGCGGCTGCGCGCTGACGCCGAAACTTCTGGCTGCGTTGCACGACGCGCGCCTGTTCAAGATGCTGCTGCCGCGGAGCGTCGGCGGCGAGGAAATCGATCCGCTGACGTTCATCACCGCGATCGAGGAAATCGCCGGAGCCGATGGCAGTACCGCCTGGTGCATTGCGCAGGCGTCGGGTTGCTCGATGGCGGCCGCCTATCTCGAACCTGCCGTGGCACACGAGCTCTTCGGCGGCAAGGATGCCGTTCTCGCCTGGGGCCCGCTCGGGCCAACCGTCAAAGCGACGGCGGTCGAAGGCGGCTACCGCGCGACGGGGACGTGGTCCTACGCGAGCGGCAGCCGTCATGCGCAGTGGCTCGGCGGACACTCGCACTTGGTCGACGCCGACGGTAAGCCGTGTCTTGGTCCCGATGGCAAGCCGACTGAGCGCACCATGCTGTTTTCGAAGAGCCAGGCCACCATTCGCGACGTCTGGCAGGTCATGGGCCTCAAAGGCACCGGAAGCGACAGCTACACGGTGACGGATCTTTTCGTGCCGGCGCGCTACAGCTTCACCCGGGAATCGGCGGTCGAACGCCGCGAGAGCGGCCCGCTCTATCGGTTCACCACCTATCAGATGTATGGCTCGGCCTTCGCCAGCGTGGCGCTCGGGATCGCGCGCGCCATGCTCGATGCGTTTATTCAGATCGCCGGCACCAAGACGCCGATGCTCGGTTCGCAGCCTTTGCGCGACAATCCGGTGGTTCAATCCAAGGTGGCGGTCGCCGAAGCGCAATGGCAGTCGTCGCGCGCCTTCCTGATGCAGGCGTTGCGCGACATGTGGGACAGCGCCTGTCGCGGGGAGGATTTCACCTTGCAGCAGCGTGCCGCGCTGCGGCTTGCCGCAGTGCATGCCGGCCATCAGGCGAAGGAGGTGAGCGAGACCGCCTATCACTTTGCCGGCGGCACGGCAATTTTCGAAAACCAGCCGTTCGAACGGCGGCTGCGCGATGTGCACGCGGCCACGCAGCAGGTGCAGGCCCAGTTCGTCAACTTCGAGGTAGCCGGTCAGGTGCTGCTCGGACTTCCGGTCACGTCGAAATTGATCTGATCTTGCGCTGCCTCGGCCCCACGTCGAGACGGCCGGTATTTGTCCCTTCTTGAGGCAAGCGGATGTCTCTTTTCCCAGCGGTTATGGATTCCGGGCTCGCGTGCGAAGCGCCCGCGAGCCCGGAATGACGCGTGAGAATTTACGCGACGTTACTCTGCGATCGTGCGTACCACGCTCGAGGTCGGGCGGCCGTCGCTGGTGCCCGGCCCTTTCGTGAGCTTGAGGACCTCCTCGTCGTAGGAGGCAATGGTCGTCACCGGGAACTTCGGCTTCATGAAGACGACCTTGTAACCGCCGGCCTTGAGATCGTTGAGCAGGTCCATGGCGGCTTCGGCGGTGGCATGCTGGAAGTCGTGCATCAGCGCGATTCCTTTGCCGTGCTTCTTCAACTTTGCCATCACTGCCTGTCTCACCTGCTCGGGCTTGCGCATCTTGAAGTCGAAGGAATCGAAGTCGGTCGAGAAGATCGCGATGTTGCGCTTGCCGAGATAGTCGATGAGCTCTTGCGGCTGCCGCAGGGCCGGGAAGCGGAAATAGGGCGCGGTCGGCCCGCCGACCGCCCAGCGCACGGCGCTGATCCCCTTCTCGATCTCGTCCTTGGGGTCGTACTCCACGGCTTGCACCTTGCCGTTGATCAGGCACTTCCCTTTGGTTTTCGACAAATCTTGGTGGCACCAGGTGTGGGAGCCGACGGCATGTCCGGCGGCGGCCACCTGCTTGAGGATGCTGGGCTCGTAGGTGGCATGGGTGCCGATCGGGAAGAAGATCGCCTTGGTGCAATGCGCGGCAAGCGCGGCGAGCACGGCGGGCGTGTTCTTGGGCCATGGACCATCGTCGAAGGTGAGCACGACCTCGCCCTCGCGCAGGAAGTCGTGGCTCTTGAAATGCTCGAAGCCGAAACCGGGGCCGCCGGTGGTATCGATCTCAACCACCCGCGCGACGCCCAAGGCATTGGGGTTGCTGCACGAGGCCGGCATAGCGGCGGGCAGGGGCGCTGCCGGCGCCTGGGCGACGACGACCGGCGCCTCGGCGGCGCGGGCGGGGCTGCTCATGGCGGGGCTGCTCATGGCGGCGTTGTCCATAGCCCCCGCTGGGGCTCGCCCTTCGGTGGGGGCCGTCTGGGCCGGCGCCGATAACAGATCGGGCCTTTTTTGTAAGAAAATCGCCCCAAACACCGCCACGCACAGCACAATCGCCAGCGCGGACGCTATCGCTGCCAGACGCATGTCCGACCTCCAAAGTGGGGCGCCGAAGCCCCATGCACGCAATGGACCGAAGTCTCGGCCCATGTCGTTAATCCAACCTTAAGTGGCCAATTCGAGGCGGAGTCAACAAAAGCCGGCAATTATTCGGAGCGCTGAATCGCCGCTTCGGAGGCGCGGGTGAAGCCCGCGAGCCCGGAATCCATAACCGGCGCCAGTGGTTATGGAATGGCCGAACGGTTGGTCTCACTTCGCAAAGCGATCCCGCCAGCTCGGGAGCCCGCTCGGCAATGATTTCGCTTCGAAGACAGCCCGCGCGACCGCCCGCGCCAGCGTGTTGGCGGCCACCGCGCCAAGCTCGGTGATCTCGTTGACGGGGTCGGCGAGCGGCCGGCGGCCGGTCGCGGCGGCGAAAACAGTGTCGCCGTCGAGCGTGGTGTGCGCGGGGTAGATGGCGCGGGTGAGCCCATCTTGCGCGATGACGGCGAGCTCCTTGGCCTGCGCCTTGGTCAAGGCCGCGTCGGTCGCGACAATGGCAATGGTCGTATTCTCGCCCGGCCGGCCTTTCGCGATCGGCGTGAGCGCGGCCGGCGGCACCTCACTGGGAAAGCCGAGACCGCCGAACTCGCGATCCACTTCGAACGGGGCGGCCCAGAAATGCGGGCCAGCGCCGACATTGACGCTGCCGCAGGCGTTGACCACGGCCAGCGCGCCGACCGTGTGCCCGTCGCGCGTCACCGCCGAGGCCGAGCCGAGCCCGCCCTGGAGATTGACCGTGGTGGCGCCGAAGCCCGCGCCAGCCGTTCCGAGCGCGAACGTGCTCGCGGCCTTCGCTGCGGCGCCGTAGCCGAGATCCCGATAGGGCGGAAAGCGGCCCCAGTTCTTGTCGCCGCCGTTGAGGAGGTCGAACATCGACGCGCCGCAAACGAGCGGCACGCGGATGTCGCCGATGGCGAAGCCGCGGCCGCGCTCGCGCAGGAACGCCTGCACGCCCGCACCGGCGTCCAAGCCGAAGGCCGAGCCGCCGGAGAGCACCACGGCGTCGATGCGCTCGGCGGTGCGGTGTGGCTCGAGCAGGTCGGTTTCCCGCGTGGCGGGGGCGCCGCCCCTCACGTCGACCGCGGTCACCGCCGGCTCCTCGAAAATAATGGCGGTGACGCCGGAGGCGAGCCGGGCATCGTCGGCGTGCCCGACGAGGATGCCCGCGACGTCGGTGATGAGGTTGCGCTGCGCCATGTGCCTCCCCCAGCACGCTCGACCCTAGCCGCTGTCGGCTTGCGGGGCCAGATCACCGCACCATCACATCCGGGCGAGCGCGGAATTAGCGGCTTGCGCGAAGACGCAAACGCAACGCATTAAGTGCATGTTTGTGTGGGAGTCGTTCCGTGCGGAGTGGAGCAAGCGCGAGCGACGAACTCGGGCGGCTCCCTCCCCCGCTTGCGGGGGAGGGCTGGGGAGGGGGTGAGCTTGCGCACATGACTCTTTTTCGAACGGCCATCGATCCGGTTGTGGGGCCCCCCCCCCACCCCCCCCCCCCCCCCGGGGGGGGGGGGGGCCCCGGGCGGGGCGGGGCCCCGGCGCCCC
>CBFGVM010000210.1:0-7229 GCA_965652015.1 uncultured Alphaproteobacteria bacterium | reverse complement strand
TGCGTAGCATTGCGACCGCCAGCGATCCGAGCGCGGCGTCAATGCCGGTCTTGATGTGTCGTTGCAGCCGAGGGGCGAACGTTTTCGGGGGGATCATGCGCTCGCGGGCGGCTCGTCAAAAGGTGACGATAATTTTTCCGAACACTTGGCGACTTTCCAGCCGCGCCAGTCCACGCTCGAAGTCGGCGAGCGCGACCTCGGTGTCGATCACGGGCAACAGCCCGTTCGCCATCTTGGCGAGGCTCTCGCGGATGTTACGCATGGAGGCACCGAACGAGCCGATAATGCGATACTGCTGCTGGAAGAGCTGCATCAGATTGATGGTCGTCGAGGGTCCGGATGTGGATCCGCAGGTGACGAGCCGCCCACCCCGCTTGAGGCAAAGGAGCGAGCCGTTGAAGGTTTCCGCGCCCACGTGCTCGAAGACCACGTCGACGCCCTTTCTGGCCGTGATCTTGCGCACAGCGCCTTCGAAACGATCGGTGCGATAGTTGATTACATGGTCGGCGCCAAGCGCCTTGGCTTTCTCCGCTTTCGCGTCGTCGCCGACCGTGGTGATGACGGTGCAGCCGATCGCCTTTGCCATCTTGATGGCAACCGAGCCGATCCCGGAACCGCCGGCATGCACGAGTACGCTCTCGCCCGGCTCGAGTCTGGCGTTGTCGAACAACATGTGCTGCACCGTTGCAAACGCGATCGGCGCGCAGGCGGCGTCGCGCAACGCGACGCCGTTGGGGATTGGGATCGCCAGCCGCGCGGGCATGTTGAGGAGGTCGCGAGCGAAGCCGTCGATATGAAAGCCCATGATGCCGCCGACGTTCTCGCATAGATTATCGCGGCCTTCTCGGCAGGCCTTGCAGGCGCCGCAGGTCAAGGCGCCGTACATGACGACATGGTCGCCGGGCTTGAATCCTGGCGTATCCGGCCCCGTCGCCGCAATCTCGCCGGCCGCCTCGACGCCGACCACGACCGGTAGCTT
Source organism: uncultured Alphaproteobacteria bacterium (assembly GCA_965652015.1). GTDB lineage: Bacteria > Pseudomonadota > Alphaproteobacteria > Rhizobiales > Xanthobacteraceae > VAZQ01. Next base: position 6,250 of record CBFGVM010000210.1, on the reverse strand, counting down.
GCGCTTTGCAAACGCCATGCCGCGGTAGCCCCAGAGATCGAGGTGGTTGAGCGCGACAGCCTTGATCCTGATCTGCACCTCGCCCGAGGCCGGCGCAGCCGGCGCGGGGAGGTCGGCAAGCTCGAGCTTGCGGTCGGCGACGAGCGCGAGCGCCCGCATGTGTCACGCGGGCTCGCGGCTCATCACCAGCGAGACGTTCTGGCCGCCGAAACCGAACGAGTTCGACAGTGCGTGCCGGACCTTGGCGTCGCGCGCCGTGTTCGGCACGACGTCGAGCGGGATAGCCGGATCCGGAATATTGTAGTTGATGGTCGGCGGCAAGCGCTGATGCTCCAAAGTCAGCAGGGTGAACACGGTTTCCACCGTGCCCGCCGCCGACAGCGTGTGCCCGATCATCGATTTGTTCGAGGATATCGGAATTGATTTCGCACGCTCGTCGAACACCGATGTCACGCCGAGATATTCCATCTTGTCGTTCTCGGGCGTTCCGGTGCCGTGCGGGTTGATGTAGTCGATGTCGTCGGGCGTGAGCCCCGCATCGGCGATGGCGTTGCGGATGCAGCCGATGATGGCTTTGCCGTCGGGGCTCGAGCGCGTGCGATGGAACGAATCTGCCATCTCGCCGCAGCCTGCCAATACGCCGAGGATTTTCGCCCCGCGTGCGGCGGCGGAATCGTAGCTTTCCAGCACCAGCGCTGCGGCTCCCTCCGCCATGACGAAGCCGTCGCGGTTCTTGGAGAACGGTTTTGCCGCCGCTTGCGGCGGATCGTTGGCGGTCGACAGCGCCGACAGGAGCGAGAAACGGATCAGGCATTCCGCATTCACCGATCCATCGGTGCCGATGCAGAGCGCGGCCTCGGCCTCGCCGCGGCGGATCGCCTCGACGCCGAGCTGTATCGCGCTCGCTCCCGACGCACAGGCGGTCGAAACCGAAATCGGCGAGCCCTTGGTGCCGAAGCGCTCGGCGAGATGCTCCGCCACCGAAGCGAACAGACAACGTTCGTGAATGGCGCGAAAGCGGCCTGACGCGCTTGCGCGCAGAAGTTCGTCGTATCCGACCGCGTCATTGGCCCCCGAGCCCGCCGCAAACGCGTCGCGATGCGGCCATTCGATCTCCACCGGGGCGACCGCAAGGAACAGCGGGCCGGGAAAGTCGCCCTTGCTGCCGATGCCAGCCTCGCCGATCGCCTCCTCGGCAACCATCGCCGCCATGCGCTCGCCGAGCTCGGTCGAGCAGAACGGCTCGACCTGCACGAAGTCGACGGTGCCCGCGATCGTGGTCCTGAGCCCCTCATTGGCGAAACGGGTGATGCGGCGGATGCCCGATTCTCCGGCCGTGAGCTTGGCCCAGTTGTCGGCTTTGCCCGCGCCCAGCGACGTGATCACGCCCATGCCCGTAACCACCACGACCGGCCGTCCATTAGTGCCGCGCGAGGATGCCATCCGCGTCTCCTTCACCTCACCGCCTCGACCAGTGCCATGCCCTCGCCGCGCCAGTGGCCGACGGCGGTCACAGCGACCCGGTCGAGCGGACCTTCATACTCCCGTTCGATGCCCGAGGAGTCCGCGGGCGGGAACAACTTTTCGCGACCAAGTGCGAGCGTGGCAAGCGCGATGTTCATGGAAAATTGCGGCTCGAAGCCGTGCCCGAGGAGGCTGCCCGTCGCGCGCACCGGCACCTCCGGCAAGGTCTTAAGCCAGGCGCCTTCCTCATTGGTTGCGGGCTGCGCTCCGGTGGCGCCCGAGATCAGCGCCGCGCCGGGACTCCTCGGTGACGGGCCCAGGCTCTGCCACATCCGCGAAAGCGCGGCGGTCACTGCGCCGGCTGGTCGAGCGGAGCGCTCCGACAGGACCCGTGAGAGCCGCGCCAGGGGCTTGGCGTTGCGCGCCTCGGCATGGCCGCGCGCCTCCAGAACGAGGAATGCGCCGAGCGAGCCCAGCACCATGCCCGCTTGCCGCTCCCAGACCGTCTTGAAGGTCCCGCGCAACAGATGTCCGCCGGCGGCGTAGAGCAGCAACAAGTCCTCGCGCTCGCCGTTGTGGGAGCCGCCCACCAGTGCCAGCTCGCTTTGTCCAGCGGTAATGCGCGCAAGCGCAATACGCACGGCGTCGACGCCTGCCGCCTCCTCTCCCATGAACGTGCGCGAGGAGCCGGTGACGCCGTGGACGATGGAGATGTTGCCGGCGAGCAAATTGGATAGTTGCGCCAGGAACAGCGTCGGCCGCAGATCGCTCATCAGCCGTTCGTTGAGGAAGGCGTCGGGATTGGGGGCTTTCGACTTGTTGGTGAGGATCGTCGCGTCGACCGCGACGTCGCGTTCGCCGCCGCCGGCCGCGACGATCATGTCCATGCGCGCGAGCAGGTCGGCATTGCCCTTCACGCCGGCATCGGCAAGGGCGAGCCCCGCCGCGTAGGTGCCGATCCGCTGCCATGGTTCCATTTGACGCTGGTCGCCCTTCTTCGGGATCTGTTTGTCCAGGTCGAGCGGTGCAAGCGGATGCACCAGGTAGGGAGCGAAGCGCTCGGCGTCGATTTTGATTCGCCGTTCGGCAAATCCCTGCCAGTGCGCCTCGGCACCTTCGCCGAGGCAGGAGACGATGCCGATGCCGGTGATCCAAGCCTCGCGTGGCGTATCAGCCATGAGCGAGGGTCCCCATGGGGAATTCGAGGATCGCGGCCATCTTCTCCATATTGGCGCGGAACTGCGCGTTGGGAAATTCAACCAGTCGGAATGTGATCTCGGCGTTGCAGGTGAGCTTGTCGTCGCACCTGATGTCGGCCTTGGTGACAGCGTAGCCCGAGCCTTCGTGAAGCAGTTTGGCTGAGAGGGAAAGGTTTTGGCCCGGATGCACGAACGAGCGCAGCTTTGCGTCCTTCAGCGCGGCGAAAAACGGCATGCGCGAGAACTTGGTCACGGCGATCACGAGCCAGCCCGAGGTCTGCGCCATGGCCTCGATGAGGAGCACGCCCGGCATCAATGGATAGCCGGGGAAGTGCCCTTCGAAAATGGTCGATGCGCTCGGAACGCGCGCCTCGGTACGGATGGTCTGCTGGGCGAGATCGAGATCGACGATACGGTCGATAAGCTGAAAATACTCGATGCGCATGCGAGCGCGTCAGGCGCCCTTGGCAGCGACAAGTTCGTCGATGCGGGTGCACAAGTTGTTCAATTGAAAATACTGCTCGGTCGTTGCTTTCCCGTCGTTGACCTCTTGCGTCCACTGCTCGAGCGGCATTTTGATTCCGAATGCCTTGTCGATCGCAAATGCGATGTCAAGAAAGTCGAGGCTATCGATGCCAAGATCGTTGATGGCGTGGCTTTCCGGCTTGATCGTCTCGCGCGGAATGTCGCAGGTCTCGGAGATGATATTGGCCACCGTCTCAAAAGTCGAAGGCATCAGTAAATCCCTGATCGGTCACGCGGTTCGAGCGACCGCCGCCGACGTGTTTGCGATTACGGGTCGGATCGCCCCGGAGCGGCCCATCTCCCCCGCGAGAGGTCGGCTGCCCGTATAGCGAAGAGGCCGCACAAGTTCAATGGCGCGAAAGTTTCGAGCTTTGAAGGCTTTAGCCCGCCGATTTCCGCCCGTTTGCATCGCGCACGCATGACATCAATGCCTGTCTCGAAACAGACGGGACGGCGCATCGGGTCGGTCCAGCGTCGGCTCCGACGGCCAATATGAAGGGTCGCTTGCGCCGGCTCTAGATGATCCTCGACCGCGCCCAGGCCGTCACGATTTCCCCAATCATCACCACGCCGAAGATCACGAATAGCACTAGGCCAACTTCGTCCCAATAGAGATTGGACAGCGCAGTATCGAGCGCCATGCCGAGACCGCCGCCGCCGACGAGGCCGAGCACGGCCGATTCGCGCACGTTGATGTCCCAGCGGAAAACCGAGATCGACAGGAACGCGGGTTTCACCTGCGGCCAGTAACCCTTGAGCAGGATCGCGAGCGGCGAGGCGCCAGCCGCGACCAGCGCCTCGATCGGGCCGGGCTTAGCCTCTTCGATGGCCTCCGAGAGGAACTTGCCGGTGAAGCCGATCGAATGCATGGCGATCGCCATCGTTCCGGCGAGTGCGCCGGGACCGAACACGGCGACAAAGAACAGCGCCCAGATCATTGCATGTATCGAACGCGTCGCCACCAGAATGAAGCGCCCAATGCTGTTGATAACGACCGAATGGGTGACGTTGCGTGCCACCATGAGCGCGACGAGGCTCGCCATCGCCACGGCGAAAATCGTGCCCAGCGTTGCCGTATGCAGCGTCTCGACCAGAGCGCCGTGCACCACCTTCGGGTACCACGCCCAGTCGATCGGCCACATGCGCGCGAAGAGGTCGACCGTCTGTTGCGGTGCGTCGTAGAGAAACTCGGGAATGATCTCGATGCTTCGCAGCGACCACACGATGGCGATCAGCGCGCCGACATAGAAAACAGAGCGCATGGCGCGTTGGGCGAACGTGAAGCGCTGCCAATGGCGCACAGGAACTTGCGCGGGTGCGGCGGTGGTGATCATTGGAACACTCGACGCATCCAGCCTGATACGAGCTCGCCTGCCATGACCACGGCGATGATGGCGAGCACGATGCTCAGGACGAAGTCGTAATCGAAGCGCTGGAATGCCGTGAACAGGGTCGCGCCGATGCCGCCACCGCCGACGAGGCCGACCAACGCCGAATTGCGCAGGTTCGAGTCGAGCTGGTAGGCGGAAAAGCCGATGAAGCGCGGCATCACCTGCGGCAGCACGCCCATGATCACTAGCGACAGAAATGGCGCGCCGGTTGCGCGCACCGCCTCGACCTGCCGCATCGACATCTCTTCGACGGCCTCGGCCACGAGCTTCGAAAGAAAACCGAGCGAAGCAACGATCAGCGCCAGCACGCCGGCGAGGGCGCCGAAGCCGACCGCCTTCACGAATAGGATCGCGATGATCACGGGGTGAAACGTGCGGAAAAGGACGATGATCGCGCGTGCAGCCCATGCCAATGGCAAGGGCGAAAGGTTGCGTGCGGCGCTCAGCCCCAGCGGAAGCGACAGCAGCACGCCGACGGTCGTTGCGATGATTGCAATCTGCAGGCTCTCGATCATGCCGCCGTAGAGGAGCTCGAGTTTGTCGTGGGCGAAGTTCGGCGGAAACATTCGCGAAATGAAGCGTGCACCATGGCCAAAGCCAGCCACGAGGCGCTCTCGGCTGATGTCGAGAATCGAGCACGCATAGACGACGTAGAGCGCCAGCGCGATGCAGGCGATCCGTGTCGGCCAACTCGGTGGAAAAGCGACGCGTCGGACACCGCCGGGAGGGGAAGAGACGTCGGTCATGCTGGTGCGCAGCTTTTTCTGCGTATCGTCACTCGAGCCAGCCCTCGCCCCCGTAAATCTGCAACAGGCGGGCGTCTTCGAGCGCCTGCGGCCGGCCGTCGAACACGATCTCCCCCTTCGACATGCCGACGATGCGATCGGCAAAGCGCCGAGCCAGATCGACGTTGTGGATATTGACGATCACCGGAATATCTCGTTCGCCGGCGCGGCGGGCGATCAGTTCCATGATCTCGACCGAAGTCTTGGGATCGAGCGACGACGTCGGCTCATCGGCCAGCAACAGGTCGGGTTCCTGCATCAGCGCCCGCGCAATGCCGACGCGCTGGCGTTGCCCGCCGGAGAGTTGGTCCGCGCGCTGAGTGGCAAAGTCGCCGAGGCCGACCGCATCGAGAAGGTGGAAGGCGCGGTTCACGTCCTGCGCTGGAAACTTGCGCAGCCACGCGCGCCACACCGGCACGTAGCCGAGCCGGCCGCACAGCACGTTCTCGATCACCGAGAGCCGCTCGACGAGATTGTATTCTTGGAACACCATGCCCATTCGGCGGCGCGCGATGCGCAATTCGCGGCCGTTGAGACGCGCCAAATCCTGCCCGCGGAAGAGGATTTCACCCGCGGTTGGATCGACGAGCCGGTTGATGCAGCGGATCAGCGTCGACTTGCCGGTGCCGGACGGGCCGATGATCGCGGTCACGCCGCGACCTTCCACGGTGAGTGAAACGTCTTTGAGCACCGGCTGACCCGCGCGGTACTCCTTGCGCAGGTTACGAATAACGAGCGAGCGGCCGACCTCGGCCGCCGCCGGGTTGGATGGTGTCGAAGCGTCCATCTGCCCGGCGCGCGCCGGCGAGTCACTGCTTCGGTGCCGGCGACTGCTACTTCTTCGCCAGCGCCTCGGCCTCGCGCTTTGCTTCGGCCTCATACGCGG